>CAMWLJ010000145.1 GCA_947175055.1 uncultured Lachnospiraceae bacterium
ATTTTTTCTCTTGAATTTTCAGGGTTGCATTACTGTTTATTTGTCAAGGTTCTGTTACATACTTCTCTATGTATGTCTGCCGCTGAATCACTGTGTTGTCCTCAGCAACGAATCTGAGTATATCATTACCATTTCGGAATGTCAACACATTTTTTGAGATTTTTTTTGTTTTTTTTCACTCGTTCTTTGCAGTGATGTAATTGCGATAATCTTATTAGGCATTTTAAGCTTATACCTAATCTCATCCCAAGGTAAATATCTCTTCCACCTCCCGGCATATTCCCCGGCTGGTCAATCTTCTAACCCTCTCTCTTTGCTCTTCCTTCTTATATATTTCAGCTTTCAGCATCATTCCGTAACAGAAAACCCTGGAATAAATACTGCATACAAGATATGTCATATTTTCCTCGGAAGGCATTTCTCTGTCTCCCAGTTCATCGTACAATATCTTACGGATCAAACCGGCTACCGGTACCTCTTCTGACAGTTCTTTCTGTTTCAACAACTCCCGAATCCACCTGCTCACCAAAGAATTCTCAGACAACATATGCAACAGACGAAAAATACAGCCCATTATGGCTACCTGATTCTCCATCTCAAGTAACACAAAGTTCACCTTATCATAAAGGGTTTTCTCTTTACTGACCCCTTCATACAACTGATTACAGAATATCTCCCCATTATAGAAAAACGCTTTTGCTATCATTTCTTCTTTTCCGGAAAAATATTCATATGCTGTGCCTTTGCCGATGCCGGCCCGCCCGGTAATCTCCGCTACGGTAAGATTATTAATATCTGCACCCTCTTCGAATAGTTCTATTACAGCCTTATATACAGCCTTTTCTTTCGGTAAATATTCTTCTCTATTCATTGTCCGTATCCTCTATACTTCCTGTTTTGCCTTTCTCCCGCATAAATATATCGTAGATACAGGGAATCACGATCAATGTCAGTAACGTACCATAGATTAGTCCTCCGATCGTAACGACAGACATCGGTTTAGACATATCCGCTCCCATATCATCGCTGAACGCCATAGTGCTAAGCGCCAGAATCGTTGTCAGTGCAGTCATCAAAACAGGACGGATCCTGGTTCTGCCTGCTGTGACAATGGCTTCTCTTTTCTCCATACCGCTTTCGCGAAGCTGATTGATATAATCTACCAGCACGATACCATTGTTTACAATAATACCGGAAAGCATGACAAAACCGATCAGTGCAATAACGCTTACCTCACTTCCACTGATATACAGTCCCAGAAGACCTCCCGTAAATGCCAGCGGAATCGTAAACATAATGATAAACGGTGATAAAAGCGACTGGAACTGCGCTACCATGATCAAATACATAAAGATCAGGGCAAGGATCAGCATTAGGAAAACCTGCCCCATCGCTTCATTGATCGTTTCATTCTCTCCACTCATCGTATAACTGTATCCGCCCGGCATATCATAATTCCTGAGGGCTGCTTCCACATCCTCCGATACAAATCCGATATTATAGCCTTCGGCAATAGCAGCCGATACAGCAATATATCTGGACTGGTCAACTCTATTGACAGCCTTCGGCGCCTCAGTGCTCTCAAAACGGGCAATATCCGAAAGTTTTATCGTTTCCTTTGTACCGTCCTGTTTCTGACGGTCAAGTTCCAGATCTTTCACCAGATCTCTTGTCAACTCTATGTCATTCGCATGTTTCACATACACGCTGTATTCCTCGATCTCTGTTTCGAGCGTGGTCGCACTGGCTGCATCTGCCAGCCTGGCCTGTATCTGCTGAAAAACCTGCGCTACGGTAATACCGTGCTCGATCGCCTTGTCACGGTCGATCAGGATGCGCAGTTCTCCGGTAGACTCTTCCAAACCGTCTGACACTTCCGTTGTTCCCTCCACACTGTCTACAATCGCTGCAATATCCCTTGCTATCTCCTGTAATGTATCCAGCTCACGCCCTTTTATCTGGATGGTAATGCCGCTTCCACCCATAGCGCTCATATCCATGGTCGAAGTCTCAATTGAAGCTTCTGCCTGATTCTCTTCCAGAATATCTGCAATGCGTTCCTGCATATCCCGCGCTATCTCCACATTGTCTTTCTCTTTATCTTCGCGCAGCGATATGTACATCACCGTCTCGTTCGTGGCAGAATTTCCTCCTCCGGAAAGCATACTCATAGAAGAGGTGCTTGCCATGGCGCCAACATCCGTCACGTCCTCCATTTCCCTTATCCGGTCGATCACACGATCCGTCACGTCAGCCGTCTCATAAAGCGGCGTATCCTTGGGCAGGCTCAGCGTCATCGTGATCTGCGTACTGTCCATATCCGGCATAAAAGCTGTTCCCCTGGAAAAAGCCGCCCTGGCGCTGACCGCCAGCAATATAAGAACGAAAACAAGTACGAGTGCTTTAAACCGCAGTGCCAGTTCCAGTGTCCTGCCATATCCCTTCATCAAGCCGCCAAAAACACCGCTCTCTTTCTTCGGGCTGACTTTGGAAAAGACACCTGCCGACATTGCCGGAACCACTGTCAATGCGATCAACAGACTGGCAAACAGCGAATATGCGATTGTAAGTCCCAGATCCACAAATAATTGTCTGACAATTCCCTCCGTAAAAACAATGGGCAGGAACACACAAACAGTCGTAAGTGTAGAAGCCAGGATCGCTCCTGCCACCTCACCCGCACCTTTGATCGCCGCCTCCTTTGCCGAACATCCCTCACTGCGCATTCTGAAGATATTCTCAATTACCACAATGGAATTATCCACCAGCATTCCGACTCCCAGCGCCAGACCAGACAGCGAAATCACATTCAGCGTGACACCACTGAAATACATGCACACAATTGCCGTGATCAAACTGACCGGAATGGAACAGGCCACCACTGCTGTAGGACGCCAGTCTTTCAGGAACACGATCAGGATCAGAACTGCCAGGACTGCGCCAAACAACACGTTATTGATAATGGAATCCATAACAAGATCTATATAAATTCCCTGATCCATCAAAGTGATCAGGATCAGATTCTCATTCTCTTCCTTCAATTCCTCGAACTTATCCAGAATCCTGTCGGAAACATCGCCGGTTGAGTAGCCCGTCTGCTTCTGAATCGTTATCATAATACCGGATTCCCCGTTTACGTTCGCATAGATTTCCTCGGAATTGTCGGTCATGAATACATCCGCCACATCGGCCAACGTAATGATATCCACGCCGTCCATTTCGGGATTGAGCAGCGGCATCCTCTTTAATTCTTCGATATCCGCCGGCTTATCACCCACTCTGACCAGATAATCAATCCCCTCTTCCGTCACATACCCTGCGGGCATGGAGAAATTCTGGGCCGCCAGAAGCGACTTTACGGTATCAACCGTAAGGATATCATTCATATCGGCCTGCTCATAAGCATCCTCTCTTGCTTCCTCCAGTTCCTCCTCTCCGTCCAGAATCTGCTGCAGCGCATCCTTCAGCTGCTCTGCCGAATCATTTAACTGTTCTTCGCCATCTCTGATCTGTTCCCAGGCCGCATCAAGCTGCTCCCGTCCCGCTTCCAACTGATCCTCACCGGCCTCCAACTGTTTCTCACTTGCCTCCAGCTGCGTTTCGGCCGCATTTAACTGCATTTCTCCAACGCTGATGGTAGTCTGGGCATTGGCAAATTCAATCGCCGCCGTCAGATTGCCGGCATAGAGCTGCTCCAAAGCCTTATCCAGAGAAGAAATGTTCTTCTCGATTGCGGTAAGCTGTGTCTCCATTGCAGATACAGCTGCCTCCTGCATCTCGATCGTAGCTGCAAGTTCTGCCCGCTTGCTCTCCATGGAGGCAATACCTTCTTCTCCGCCAAGGGCCTCCAATATTGTGGTCAAAGCCATATTCATAGCAGCCTTGACGGCCTGAAGTTCTGCTTTAATCGTCCCGATATCCATGCCGCTGATATCTTTCTGTAAAAGCTGCGAAATAGCGCTTTTCATCTCTTCCGGCATAACATCCACGGAAGGAATTGCATCAAGAAGCCCTGTCATAGCATCAATACTATTGATCGCCTGTATCGCTTCCTGGTATTGTTTCAGCCCTTCATCAATCTGATCTATCGCATTCTGCGAGGCCTCTATCGTCGCTTGCGCCGTCGCGATCTCCAGCGTAAGGTGCATCTTCGTCGCTTCCAGATCTGTCTTCGCCGTCAGTATCTTCGTCTCCGCCGCAGCCAGCTGTGCCGTAGTCTCGCTTTTCTTATTTGCAAGCTCCGTCTTGCCTTCTTCCAGCTTTGATTTGTTTTCGGCAATCTCCGCTTTCCCGTCCTTTAACTTCTGTTTATTCTCATCCAGCTCCTTGCTCGTATCATCCAGCTCCAGCCCGCTGTCCACCAGCTCCTGCTTGCTCTCTTCCAGCTCTGTCCGGGCTTCGGCAAGCTCCGCCTGACCGTCATAGATCTCCTGTTTGCCATCGGCAAGCTCCTGTTCCGCTTCTTTCATCTCATCATCTATGCAGGCAAATACCTGCTTATTGATCGTATCGATCTTTTCCTGCCGGATGATCACATTCACGCTCTCCTCAAACAAGCCTGTCGCACTCGCAGAGGCCACGCCCTCTATACTTTCCAGCTCCGGGATCACCAGATTCTGCGTCATTTCGCTTACCTGCGCATCCGTCATGCCCGTGCTGCCCACGGCAGCGATCATGATCGGAAGCATATCCGGATTCAATTTCATAATGATCGGACTTCCGATGTCATCACTCCAATAGCTCTTGATCTGATCCAGATTTTCCCGAATTTCCAAAGAGGCTGCATTCATATCTGTTGACTGTGCAAATTCCAGAATGACCGTGGAGTAATTCTCACTGGAAATGGAACTGATTCCCTCGATATTACTCACCGTCGCCATGGACGCCTCCACCGGTTTCGTCACCACCATCTCCACCGTCTCCGGGCTTGCTCCCGGATAGGTCGTCATGACTATAACATAAGGCAGGCTGATGTTCGGCAGCAGATCCGTAGACATCTTCGTAAAAGACACTACACCAAGGACAATGACCAGGATGACTGCGACCAAAACCGTATATGGCTTTTTAACACTGAATTTTCCCAACATAATATGACACTCCTCTT
>CAMWLJ010000146.1 GCA_947175055.1 uncultured Lachnospiraceae bacterium
AAGCTGATGGACTTTAATATGGAAGTCTATAAGGCGGCCAAGAATCTGGCTGTGATGAATGAGAATAAGAAGCACAAGGAATATGACTCCCTGTGGGAGGAGAAGAAAGCAGATGAGAAGGGTGACCAGCCGGATCCGCATGAGACGGCCGGCGATACAGAGATCAGTGTGGAGATTCCGGATATCGGAGCAGAGGGAGAAGCATAGAGGGATTCCGGCCGATACAAAACACATAGTCAGCCGCAAAATCTGTAAAATTAATCTTTCCAATATAAGGGAAATGTATTAAAATAAAGAACACTGCGTGAAAACGCAGAGGTCCTTCATGATAAGTCTGTAAAGTCTGCAGGGATCGATATCAGGAAATGATGTAAAATAGATGCAGGATGAGACAGTAACAGTAAAAGAAAGGAAAGACAGAGCAATGAATATTATAGAAGGCGGCGTCACCGCGGCGCAGGGGTTTGAAGCGGCGGGCATCGAGGCGGCGATCAAATATCAGAACAGAAAGGATATGGCGATGGTGTACAGCCGGACACCCTGCAGGGCGGCAGGTGTTTTTACCAGCAATGTGGTGAAGGCAGCCCCGGTGCTGTGGGATAAGGAGATCGTGGAAAACTCTCCGGCTGTGCAGGCCGTGATCGTGAATTCCGGTATCGCCAATGCCTGTACCGGTAAGCCGGGATATGACTGCTGCAGACAGACCGCAGAGAAGACGGCGCAGCTTCTGGGGATATCTCCGGATGCGGTGCTGGTGGCGTCAACAGGCGTGATCGGCAATCAGATTCCGGTGGATAAGCTTTTAGCCGGTGTGGAGAAGCTGGCGGCAGCCAGGGCAGATACGCAGGAAGCGGGGACGTTGGCGGCGGAAGCCATTATGACTACGGATACGGTGTCCAAGCAGGCGGCGGTGCAGATTGAGCTGGGCGGCAGGATCGTGACGGTGGGCGGCATGTGCAAAGGTTCCGGCATGATCCATCCGAACATGTGCACCATGCTGGCCTTTGTGACCACGGATGCGGCTATCTCCAAAGAGCTTTTGCAGGAAGCGCTGCGGGAGGATGTGGTGGATACTTTCAATATGATCTCCGTGGACGGGGACACTTCCACCAATGATACGCTGGTGGTGTTGGCTAACGGCCAGGCGGGCAATCCGGAGATCACCTGTAAGAATGAAGACTACGATAAGTTCCGAGAGGCGCTTAACTATATCAATACCACACTGGCGAAGAAGATGGCCGGGGACGGAGAGGGTGCGACGGCGCTTTTTGAGACCAGGGTGATCCATGCGGATACCAAGGAGAACGCGCGGATTTTAAGTAAGTCGGTAATCGGTTCCAGCCTGTGCAAGGCGGCGATCTTCGGCCATGATGCCAATTTCGGCCGGTTCTTGTGTGCACTGGGCTACTCCGGGGCAGCGTTTGATCCGGAGAAGATTGAGCTGTATTTTCAGAATGCGGAAAAGAGTATATTGATCTACAAGGACGGGACTGCTGTGGAGTACAGCGAGGAGGAGGCGGCGCAGGTGCTGGCTTCCCCGGAGGTCACGGTGTTGGTGGATATGCATATGGGAGATGCCGAGGCGACGGCCTGGGGATGTGACCTGAGCTATGAGTATGTGAAGATCAATGCGGATTACAGGAGCTGATGTGAGCTGTAAAGTTCGTGAAATGAAATGTGTCTGCGCGTTGCTTGCCGCAAACTCGTTTCATGCGACGTCTCAACATAGTTGAGACAAAAGCAGCGCAGAAATGGAGGTGAAATTATGGAACAAAAAGAAATGGATAAGATACTGGGGAAGGCAGAGGTACTGATCGAAGCGCTTCCTTATATTCAGAAGTTTAACCGCAAGATCATTGTGGTGAAGTATGGCGGCAGCGCCATGAGTGACGAGGAACTGCAGCGCAACGTCATCAAGGACGTCACGCTGTTAAAGCTGGTAGGATTCAAACCTATCATCGTGCACGGCGGCGGTAAGGAGATCAGCCGCTGGGTGGGCAAGGTTGGCAAGGAAGCGCGGTTCGTGAACGGGCTGCGGGTGACTGACGAGGAGACCATGGAGATCGCGGAGATGGTCCTGAACAAAGTCAACAAGAATCTGGTGCGGATGGTGGAGGAGCTGGGCGTCAGGGCCGTAGGAATCAGCGGCAAGGACGCAGGGCTTTTGCAGTGTACGAAGAAGTGTCCGGACGGGGAGGATATCGGGTATGTAGGCGAGATCTGCGGTGTGGATCCGAAAGTGCTCTACGACCTGTTGGAGAAGGATTTTCTGCCTATTGTGGCGCCCATCGGACTGGATCTGGAGTTTATGACCTACAATATCAATGCGGACGATGCGGCGTGCGCCATCGCCAAGGCGGTGGGGGCGGACAAGCTGGTCTTCCTGACGGATATAGAAGGGCTTTACCGGGATATCAACGATAAGAGCAGTTTTATATCCAGGCTGACGGCGTCGCAGGCGGATGAGCTGATCGGCAGCGGCTGTATCGGCGGCGGTATGCTGCCGAAGTTAAGTAACTGTACGGATGCCATCAGGGAGGGCGTTAACAGAGTCCACATTCTGGACGGACGCATTGCCCACTGTCTGCTGCTGGAAATCTTTACCAATCAGGGGATCGGGACAGCCATCATCTCAGATGAGGATACGGTATAGCGGGCTGCAGGCAGAGCGAACGACAGAACTGGAAGAGGCCGGCAATCGGCCTTTCAGGGAAGGACACGGGAGCAGCAGGCGAGACAAAGAAAGCAGTAAAGATGCGGAGAAGACAGGCGCATGGAGCGTAGAAGAGGAAGAAGCGAATGAGTACAACAATGCAGCAGTATATTGATGAGGCGGAGAAAGCCCTTTTACATACGTACAACCGTTATCAGGTGGTATTTGACAAGGGGGACGGTGTGTATCTGTATGATATGGACGGCAAGCGGTATCTGGATTTCGTGTCCGGTATCGCGGTGTTCGCTTTGGGGTATCATAATGAAGAGTATAATGATGCCTTAAAGGAACAGATCGACAAGATCATCCATACTTCAAACTATTACTATAACCTGCCGGCCATCGAGGCAGCCACAAAACTGAAGGCAGTTTCCGGCATGGACAGGGTATTCTTCACCAACAGTGGCGCGGAAGCCGTAGAAGGTGCGGTGAAGACGGCCAGGAAATATGCCTTCCTGAAGGATGGCAGGACGGATCATGAGATCATCGCCATGCATCATTCTTTTCACGGCAGGACTATGGGAGCGTTGTCGGTGACGGGGAATCCGCACTACAGGGAGGCCTTTGAGCCGATGATCGGGCATATCCGTTTTGCCGATCTGAATGATTTCGACAGCGTGCTGGAGCAGGTGACGGACAGAACCTGTGCGATCCTTTTTGAGACGGTACAGGGCGAGGGCGGTATCTACCCGGCTACGGAAGATTTTATGCGCAGAGTGCGGAAGCTGTGCGATGAGCAGGATATCCTGCTGATGTTAGACGAGATCCAGTGCGGCATGGGCCGGACCGGCGCCATGTTTGCATGGCAGCGTTACGGCATCAGACCGGACGTGATGACGGTGGCTAAGGCGCTTGGATGCGGTGTGCCGGTAGGCGCTTTTCTGATGACGGAAAAGGTAGGCGCACACTCTCTCGTGGCGGGTGACCATGGCAGCACTTATGGCGGTAATCCGTTAGCCTGTGCGGCCGTGAGTAAGGTGATCGACCTTTTTGAGAAGCAGAATATACTTGCGAACGTGCAGGAAGTGGGCGCATATCTGGAGACATGCCTTGACAGCCTGGTGGAAGAGTTCGACTGTGTGAAGACGCGCCGGGGCGTGGGACTACTGCAGGGTCTTGTCTTTGACAGGCCTGTGGGAGAGATCATTAAGAAGGCCATGGACAAGGGGCTGGTGCTGATCAATGCCGGATCGGATATCATCAGGTTTGTACCGCCGCTGGTGATCACCAGGGAACATGTGGATGATATGGTACGGATTCTACGGGAAAGTATACAGGATGATCTGCAGATAAAGACGATACAGTAGCGCGCGGCAGGAAGAGAGTATAATTAAGGAGATAGAAGTGGTTTTGAGAAAAAGACTGATCACGATCGTGATCATTGCACTCTGCGCCGGCGGAGTATATGCGGCAGGGCATTTTGGGCTGCCGATCCGGCAGAATGAGGAAATGGAGGTTGAGGAGGATTCTCTGTTCGGACACCGGGAGACACTTTATCTATGGTATACGGATGAGGCGTTGACCGATTATCTGAACAGTGTGGCGGTGGCATACAGCGAATATCAGGATGAAGTGCGCGTGATGCCGGTCTATACATCGGGGCGGGAATATCTGGAAACCGTTAACCAGGCGTCTTTGCATACAGAAGAGGTGCCGGATCTGTATATTGTCAGCAATGATTCTCTGGAGAAGGCGTATCTGGCGGGGCTTGCGTCGGAGGTCAGGCTGCCGGAGGGCGTGCTTCCCATGGAGCAGTGGTTTCCGGAAACGGCTGTTCATGCGGTGACTTACGCAGACAAGCAGATTGCCTATCCCTTCTATTTTGAGACCAGCTGCTTTTTGTATAACCGGACTTATCTTGAGGATTGGGCCAGAGGGCAGCTGGAAGCGGAGCAGGATGCGGCAGCGGCTGAGGAAGCACAGCAGCTTATTGATGAGGGGCAGGAGCCGGAAGAAGAAACAGAGCAGGCCGATGACGGTGCGGAAAGTGGTGAGACCGTATCCGGTATTTCGGAACAGGCAGTTGCTGACAGAGTGGAGCAGACGCTGCCTGACACCATAGACGATATTCTTACCTTTGCGTATGTGTATGATGCGCCGGAGCAGGTGGAAGCCGTCTTTAAATGGGATGTGTCCGATATCTTCTACAATTATTTCTTCGTGGGCGATTCCATCGATGTGGGCGGCGTCAACGGTGACCGGGCGGACTCGATCCATATTTATAATGAGGACGCCATCAAGTGTATGCGGGTTTACCAGGATCTGAATCAATTCTTCTCGATCGATACCAAAGAGATCAGTTATGACGGTGTGCTGCAGGATTTCATGGATGGCAAGATCGTGTATACTGTGGCCACATCCGACGCACTG
>CAMWLJ010000147.1 GCA_947175055.1 uncultured Lachnospiraceae bacterium
GTATGGAGCCAAAGGCAGCCGTGGACTCGGGTGTCTGTGTGGTGGCGAAGAAGGCAGGTACGATCGACTTTGTATCGGCGGACCTGATCAGGATGACTTACGACGATGGAGAGAAGGACGAATACCATCTGACCAAATTCTCTCGCAGTAATCAGTCCAACTGTTATAATCAGAAGCCCATCGTGTTCAAAGGCAATCATGTGGCACAGGGAGAAGTGATCGCAGACGGTCCGTCCACGGAAGGGGGCGAACTGGCATTGGGTAAGAACCCGCTGATCGGTTTCATGACCTGGGAAGGCTACAACTACGAGGATGCGGTACTGCTCAGTGAGAGATTGGTACAGGAGGATGTCTATACCTCCGTACACATTGAAGAATATGAGGCGGAAGCCCGTGATACCAAACTGGGGCCGGAGGAGATCACAAGAGACGTTCCCGGCGTAGGTGATGAGGCATTGAAGGATCTTGATGACAGAGGTATCATTCGCATCGGTGCGGAGGTTCGGGCCGGTGATATCCTGGTGGGTAAAGTGACCCCCAAGGGAGAGACGGAGCTGACTGCAGAGGAGAGACTGCTCCGCGCGATCTTCGGCGAGAAGGCCAGAGAAGTGAGGGATACTTCCCTGAAAGTGCCACATGGTGAATATGGTATTGTTGTGGATGCGAAGGTATTTACGAGGGAGAACGGCGATGAGCTCTCACCCGGCGTTAACCAGGCAGTCCGCATTTACATTGCACAGAAGAGAAAGATTTCCGTAGGAGATAAGATGGCAGGCCGTCATGGTAACAAGGGTGTGGTTTCCCGTGTGCTGCCGGTGGAGGATATGCCTTATCTGCCTAACGGCCGTCCTTTGGATATTGTTCTGAATCCGCTGGGCGTGCCTTCCCGTATGAATATCGGACAGGTATTGGAGATTCACTTATCTCTGGCTGCCAGAGCTCTTGGCTTTAACGTGGCGACACCGGTATTTGACGGCGCGAAGGAAGATGATATCGCGGATACCTTGAATCTTGCCAACGATTATGTGAATCTGGAATGGGAAGAATTTGAGGAGAAGCATAAAGACGATATTTCGGAAGAGATCATGCAGTACCTTTCCGATCACAGAGAACATCGTGAAGTGTGGAAGGGCGTGGAGATCTCCAGCGATGGTAAAGTACAGTTGCGGGATGGCCGGACGGGTGAGTATTTCGATTCACCGGTTACGATCGGACACATGCATTATCTGAAACTGCATCACTTGGTAGATGATAAGATCCATGCACGCTCCACTGGCCCTTACTCTCTGGTAACGCAGCAGCCCCTGGGCGGTAAAGCGCAGTTCGGTGGTCAGCGTTTCGGTGAGATGGAGGTGTGGGCGTTGGAAGCTTATGGCGCGGCTTACACGCTGCAAGAGATTCTGACAGTGAAGTCCGATGACGTGGTGGGACGTGTTAAGACTTACGAAGCGATCATCAAGGGAGATAATATTCCGGAGCCTGGTGTGCCTGAATCCTTCAAGGTGCTGCTTAAAGAGCTGCAGTCACTTGGCCTGGATGTGAGAGTGCTTCGGGATGACCAGACAGAGGTGGAGATCATGGAAACGATCGACTACGGCGAGAACGATTATCGTTATGAGATTGAAGGTGACTCCAGAAATTATGACTATGAACAGGAATCTCTTGGCTCCATGGGATATCAGAAGCAGGAATTTGACGAAGACAGTGGAGAACTCGTGACCAGCGAGGAGGAAGAGGATTTTGCGGAAGATGAGATAGACGCTGACTTTGCGGAGGAAGAAGCAGAGATTTACTAAGATTTATCATGTTCTCACGGAATGCGCATTTACGCGCATTCCTGAGCCGTAAGTAGCAGTGTTTTTATGTTTTCGCGAGAGCATCATGCTACCATGGACGGCAGAACCGTCATGGCAGCATATAATCTGGAAGGAGCATGGTGATTGAAGATGTCAGAAATGAAACAAGAAACTTATCAACCTATGACATTCGATGCGATTAAGATCGGATTGGCTTCCCCCGAGAAGATCAGAGAGTGGTCGAGAGGTGAGGTTACCAAACCCGAGACGATCAATTACAGAACCCTGAAACCGGAAAAAGAAGGCCTTTTCTGCGAGAAGATCTTTGGACCAAGCAAGGATTGGGAGTGTCACTGCGGTAAATATAAGAAGATCAGGTATAAAGGTGTTGTTTGTGACAGGTGTGGCGTTGAGGTGACTAAGTCCAGCGTCCGCAGAGAGCGCATGGGGCACATTGAGCTGGCGGCACCGGTTTCTCATATTTGGTATTTTAAAGGGATTCCCAGTCGTATGGGATTGATTCTCGATCTGTCTCCGCGTGTGCTGGAGAAGGTATTATACTTTGCATCCTATATCGTGCTGGATAGGGGCGACAGTAATCTGGAGTATAAACAGGTTCTTTCTGAGAAGGAATATCAGGACGCAAGAGAGACCTGGGGCAATAAATTCCGCGTTGGCATGGGAGCCGAGGCAATCAAGGAGCTGCTGGAAGCCATCGACCTGGAGACTGAGGCAGTGGAGCTGAAGGAAGGGCTGCGTGATTCTACAGGCCAGAAACGTGCCCGTATCATCAAGAGACTGGAAGTAGTGGAGGCGTTTAGAGAATCCGGTAATGAGCCGTCTTGGATGATCATGGATGCAATCCCGGTCATTCCACCCGATCTTCGACCTATGGTACAGCTGGATGGCGGCCGGTTTGCCACCAGTGATCTGAATGATCTCTATAGAAGGATCATCAACAGAAATAACCGTCTGAAGAGACTGTTGGAACTGGGCGCGCCGGATATCATTGTCCGCAACGAGAAGAGGATGCTGCAGGAAGCTGTAGACGCACTGATCGACAACGGCAGAAGAGGCCGTCCGGTTACGGGGCCGGGTAACAGAGCGCTCAAATCCCTGTCAGATATGTTAAAAGGTAAATCCGGACGTTTCCGTCAGAACCTTCTGGGTAAGCGTGTGGACTATTCCGGGCGTTCTGTTATCGTGGTCGGACCGGAACTTAAGATTTACCAGTGCGGCTTGCCGAAGGAGATGGCCATCGAGCTGTTCAAACCGTTTGTAATGAAAGAACTGGTGTCCAGAGGGATTTCACAGAATATCAAGAACGCCAAGAAGCTGGTGGAGCGGCTGGACACTCAGGTGTGGGATGTGCTGGAAGAAGTGATCAAGGAACATCCTGTGATGCTGAACCGTGCTCCTACACTGCACAGACTTGGTATTCAGGCATTTGAGCCAATTCTGGTAGAAGGTAAGGCGATCAAACTGCATCCCCTCGTATGTACGGCATTTAACGCCGACTTCGATGGTGACCAGATGGCGGTACATCTGCCGCTGTCCGTGGAAGCGCAGGCAGAATGCAGATTCCTGCTGCTTTCGCCGAATAACCTGCTGAAGCCTTCTGATGGCGGCCCGGTGGCGGTTCCGTCTCAGGATATGGTGCTGGGCATCTATTATCTGACCCAGGAGAGACCAGGGGCAACGGGTGAAGGCAAGTTCTTCAAGAATGTAAACGAGGCTATTCTGGCCTATGAAAATAAAGCATGTACCCTGCATACAAGGATCAGGGTGAGAGTCACCAAACAGACGCCCGACGGAGAGACGGTGAGCGGTAATGTGGAATCCACGCTGGGAAGATTTCTGTTCAACGAGATCCTGCCACAGGATTTGGGTTATGTGGACAGGACTAATCCGGAAGACTTGCTGAAATTAGAAGTAGATTTTCATGTCGGTAAGAAACAGCTGAAACAGATCTTGGAGAAGGTCATCAATATTCACGGTGCAGTGAGAACGGCCGAGGTACTTGACTTGATCAAGTCTACCGGATATAAGTATTCTACCAGAGCGGCGATGACGGTTTCTATCTCCGATATGACCGTGCCGGCGAGAAAGCCTGAGATGCTGGAGGAAGCACAGGCTACGGTTGACAAGATCTCCATGAATTTCAGGCGTGGTCTGATCACGGAAGAAGAGCGATACCGTGCGGTAGTCGAGACATGGAACGAGACGGATAAGGAACTGACAGAGGTGCTGCTGTCGGGTTTGGATAAGTATAACAATATCTTCATGATGGCGGACTCCGGCGCCCGTGGTTCTAACCAGCAGATCAAACAGCTGGCAGGTATGCGCGGATTGATGGCGGATACTACCGGACGGACTATCGAGCTGCCTATCAAGTCCAACTTCCGTGAAGGATTGGACGTATTGGAATATTTCATGTCTGCTCATGGTGCGCGGAAAGGACTGTCTGATACGGCGTTGCGTACAGCCGATTCCGGTTATCTGACGAGACGTATGGTTGACGTATCGCAGGAACTGATCATTCGTGAAACCGACTGTAGTGAAGGCAGGGATGAGATTCCGGGTATTGTGGTGAAGGCGTTCATGGATGGTAAGGAGACCATCGAAGGTTTGGGAGATAGAATTACAGGACGTTTTTCTTGTGAGGATATCAAAGACAGAGACGGTAAGATGATCGTGAAGAGGAATCACATGATCACACCCGCCCGGGCGGCCAGGATCCTGAGCGCCGGGGTAAACGAGAAGGGTGAGCCGATCGAAGAAGTGAAGATCCGTACGATCCTGACCTGCCGTTCCCACGTGGGAATCTGTGCGAAGTGTTACGGCGCCAATATGGCAACAGGCGAAGCGGTGCAGGTGGGTGAGGCTGTCGGTATCATTGCGGCGCAGTCCATCGGTGAGCCTGGTACACAGCTGACTATGCGTACCTTCCATACGGGCGGTGTAGCCGGTGATGATATCACGCAGGGTCTTCCCCGTGTAGAGGAGCTTTTCGAGGCACGTAAGCCAAAAGGTCTTGCGATCATCGCAGAGTTCGGCGGTGTGGCGACCATTAAAGATACGAAGAAGAAACGTGAGATCGTGATCA
>CAMWLJ010000148.1 GCA_947175055.1 uncultured Lachnospiraceae bacterium
CTTCATCGCAGAGCAGGATCTTCGGATTCGCGGCAAGCGCCCGGGCGATCGCCACTCTCTGCTTCTGTCCCCCTGACAGCTGGGACGGATATGCTTTCGCTTTCTCGCTCAGCCCCACGATCTCCAATAATTCCTGCGCCCGTTTCCTGGCATCCTTCTTACTCATAGTGCCCTTCCGGCCGCCGTCCTTCTTGCTGACCCCGGCATACAGGAGCGGAAAACATATATTATCAATAACATTCTTCTGCATTAATAGGTTAAAATGCTGAAAGATCATCGCGATCTCGGCGCGCTGCGCCCGCAGTTCCTTCTCCCACAGAGCACTCAGATCACGGCCCTCGATCTCCACAGTGCCCTTCGTGGGCCGTTCCAGAAAATTCAGACAACGCACCAGGGTACTCTTCCCTGCGCCCGACATGCCAATGATCCCGTAGATATCTCCCTTCTGAATCGAAAGGTTGATATCCTGCAGCGCCTCCACACTGGCATCTTTCGTCACAAATGTCTTACTCAGGCCCCGAACTTCTATTATTCCTGCCATCTCGTCTTGTCCTTTCGTAAATGGTACAGTCTACACTCTTTCGTATGTTCTGTCATCGTTACAGCCAAGTGTGTGAACCGCCACAATAACTCACTGACTACTTTAGCATGAATGGCAGAATTTATCAAGCAAAGACACTCTTCATGCCATAAACAACGGCGTAGACAGATATCTGTCTCCGGAATCCGGCAGCAGAGCCACGATCGTCTTTCCTTTGTTCTCAGAGCGCTTCGCTAACAGTGTCGCCGCATGAAGGGCCGCCCCTGACGTGATCCCCACCAGGACTCCCTCCTGTCTTGCGACTGCCCTGCCTGCGGCATAAGCATCTGCATCGGAAACCCGTATGACCTCATCATAGATTCCGGTATTTAGCACCTCCGGCACAAAACCGGCTCCGATTCCCTGCAGACCGTGCTGTCCTGCTCTGCCGCCGGACAATACCGGACTGCCTTCCGGTTCCACTGCCACGACGATCACCTGCGGATTCTTCTCTTTCAGATATTCTCCGATTCCGGTTATCGTCCCCCCTGTGCCGACGCCCGCCACAAAGATATCCACCTTGCCCTCCGTATCCTCCCAGATCTCAGGGCCTGTCGTCCTCCTGTGCGCCGCAGGATTGGCCGGATTTTCAAACTGACCCAATATTATGGCGCCGGGTATGGAAGCCTGCAGCTCCTGCGCCTTCTCGATCGCTCCTGCCATGCCCTGGTCACCGGCCGTCAGTACCAACTTGGCGCCATAGGCTTTAAGCAGCCTGCGCCGCTCCTCACTCATCGTCTCCGGTAGTGTGAGAATCGTCTCATATCCCTTCGCCGCCGCCGCCATCGCCAGGCCGATCCCCGTATTACCCGAAGTCGGCTCGATGATCGTTGCACCCGGCTGCAGCCGTCCGGTGCTTTCCGCCTCCTCGATCATATGCAAGGCTACGCGGTCTTTCACTGACCCTGCCGGATTCAGGTATTCCAGCTTTACCAGCAGTCTGGCATCCGTAACGCCATGCTCCTGTGCATAATGTGTGACCTCCATCAGCGGTGTCTTACCGATCAGCTCCACCACACTTTTCTTGATATCTGCCATATTCATCCTCCATTCCGAAGCGCTTCACGCCCTGTTTCAACTGCGCACCCTGCAGCATGTGTAAAGATCCCATGCGATCATGCTGCAAGCCGTATAGAACAACCCCATACCATAGATCATATACCGGGGTTGTGCAAAGATGATCAACCCGACCACTACCGCATTGATCAAGATCCCTGCCATCGTAACAAAGGCAAAACAAAGGCTCGTATCGATCTGCTCAGCCAAGTCCCTATACTTTTGCGCCGATGATCCCGTACGTTCCGCCGCCTGTCCTTCCAGCTTCCTCTTCTGCACGATAAGAGCGCATACGGCCGCTGCCAGGATAAGGTATGCCCCGGCCGCGTATAAACTGAGAACATGACTGGCCTTGGCCACGGAATTAATCAACCCCTGCCAGGTATTGTAGCAGTATACCCGCAATAGCGGCAACGGCTCCTGCCGAAACAATGTGTTGCTCATTGTATTACAGATCTCGTCGTATTTCATGGCCGCTTCCTCTGCAGAGCACTGAAAATGCTCCGAGATATATCCCTCCACGACCGGATTGATGATGCCGTATCCGATCGCATCATAACTGTCGGCATAATGAATCGCCGTTGTCAGCCAGCCGCTTCCGGCATATGGATACAGGATCTGCTGTGCATCCGCCTGTTCCATGATCTCCAGGTATAGCTGCCTTATCGTCTCATCCTCAAACAATGAGACGTCTCTTTCCGGATCGGAAGAGTATAACAGCGTACACAGAATTCCCATCGAATTCCCGCTATGCTCCATCCACACGCCTCTCACAAGATACTGGTAGGATCGGTCAAACAGCTTGCTGGCAAAGAGCACGGCCGCCACCATGACTGCCAGACACAATAACCGGCGTATCCGTCTTCTTCGGATCAGTTCATACCAGGCAAAGACAACCCCCATGACGAGCAGCGTGATCATCATCTGTTTCCTGAGGCTGACCAGCAGAAAAGAAAACAGCAGCGTAAGGCCTAAGTATCTTTTCTTCTCCGTTCTGATAAAAAGAAACAGGAATACCGAGAAAAATACAAACAGGGAAAGGCCAAGTCCTTCTGTCAAAATGCTGTCCGAATAGGCCGATCCCCGTTTCGCCGCAAATCGATTCAGAAGCGTTACCGCAAATTGAAACAGGATCGCCGCCATCTGCAGCATTCTGTTCCCTTGTTTCACTCTCCGCACCACCCATCCCACAGTCCACGCAGCCAACCCTGCCAATATACTCTGCAGGACTACCGCGATCATCAGCGGATCTGCTTTACATACCCCGGCAACCCATCTGCACAATGCAAGGAAGGTCGGATACAGCGGTTCTCTGGAAATATGCATGGACACATAACCCGCAGAATCCACACACCAGACCGGCCCGTCTATGATCGGGAATAATAAATAGAAAAGAAGGCAGACCCCAAGCAGCAGATATTCCCATCTGTCCGTCCTGCATTCTCTTCCCCCAAGCTTGTTTTGGCTCATCTTACCTCCATCTTCTCCATTAGCTTTTGCAGGTAATTCTATAGTTAACGACATAACAAATTTCGTTTACTATAACATATTCCATAAAATAATACAATGCTGCCCGAATATTTGACCGTGGGGTGGAAAGTCACTATAATAAAATGAGCAAAGCTCATTTATGAGTTACGCTCATTTGTGAGCGCAGCTCATTTTTACCTCCATTCCGAAGCGTTTTACGCTGAGGACGCGAGCTGAATTTCAGATTCTGCTCTGCGATCAACAGAATTTGTGACGATTCGGCACAAATTCTTGGTTGAATAAATTGCTCATCAGAGAATTTATTCAACCTTTACCACGGCAAAGAAAGGAATCCCTTATATGCAGCAGTCCTCGCAGCCCACTACGTTAAAAGAGATCCGCTCCCACGGCACCAAGTCTTTTCCCTGTGCCGTTTACCGGACTTGTTCCGCCAGAAAAGGTACTTTAGTCAAGCATCACTGGCACGATGAAGTGGAAATCCTCTACTTTTCCAGCGGCGCTTTCCGCCTGGAGATCAACATGGAGCAATTTCCCATCGAGTCCGAATGTCTGTACTTCATCAACCCGGGAGAGCTGCACAGCATCATCGCCGAATCGGCAGACAGCTATGAGGACGCCGTGGTCTTCTCGCCGGATATCCTCAGCTTCGATTCTTACGATGCGGCACAGATGCAGCTGATCCATCCTATCCGGAAGGGACGGATGCGCTTCCCGCGCTGTCTTACCCCCGCCCATCCGGCATTCTGCCCGATCCGGAGCGCCTTCATGGACATTCTACGTACATTCCGGCAGCCTCTGCAGGAGGAACTGCCTCAGCGCTCTTCGCTGTCCGATGAGACGCTGCCACCGGAAACGCTCCACGATGAGATATCGCACAATACACCCCCGGAAGATACGTCGGCCGTTACTGATGACCTGACCAGTCAATTATATACAAAAGCATCTCTCCTCTTTCTTCTGGCCGTCCTGTCCGAGCACCAGCTTTTTACGCCGACGGAGAAGAATTATGATAAGCGCGTGGAGGACATCAAGACCACCCTGACTTACATCAAGGATAATTATAAGGAGAAGATCTATATCTCCGATCTGGCCAGGCAGATCAATTTAAATGAACAGTATTTCTGCCGTTTCTTCAAGAAAGCGCTGGGGCGCACGCCCATGGAATATGTGAATGAATACCGTATCAAGCAGACCCGCCGGCTGCTGGAGGAAACCGACCTGCCGGTGACCGATGTCTGTCTGGAATGCGGTTATAACAATCTGGGCAACTTCTTACGGGAATTCCGGAAGAGCACCGGTACCACCCCGCTGCAGTACCGAAAGCAGTCACGTGCAGAAAAAGAATAGAAAGTCATAATTTTGCAGTTTTTAATCAAATAACTGTAAGACTTATCTCTCCGTTGTCAATAAAATGAATCCATAAAGTATCGGCACGAAAAATCCATCGTTACTATGAACGGCCCCTGGTCCGTGAATAATAACAATTCATCTGACATACGGAGGTAAGGTCATGACAAAAAAATGGTGGCACAACAAAGTGGCATATCAAATTTATCCGAAGAGTTTCTATGACTCCAACGGGGACGGCATCGGTGATATCCCCGGCATCATCAGCAAACTGGACTACCTGCAGGATCTGGGCGTGGATATCATCTGGCTCTCTCCCTGCTACCAGTCCCCGCTGGCGGACCAGGGTTACGATATTT
>CAMWLJ010000149.1 GCA_947175055.1 uncultured Lachnospiraceae bacterium
ATCCGGTCGCAGAAGCAGCAGCTTGACAGCCTGTGGGAGATAAAGATCATCGTCTTTTCCCCTAGAAGCGTATTGGTCTTCTCGTACAGCTGCGCTTCCGACACCGGATCCAGAGCTGCCGAGGGTTCATCCATGATAAATACGGGCGCATCCTTATACAGGGCCTTCGCGATCGCCAGCTTCTGGGCCTCGCCGCCGGAGATCAGAATCCCCTGCTCGTCATACTCCCTGTACAGACAGGAATCCGTACCAGCGTACATTTCCCGGACCCGCTGCTCCATCCCCATGTCCGCCAGCGCTTTCCAAAGCGCCTCTTCCCTCTTTGCGCCGCTGCCTGCGATGTTCTGCCAGAGCCGGAAGGAAAACAGCTTGAAATCCTGAAAGACCACGGACAGCAGCCGCCAGTACTCCTCTATGTCATACGCCTGAATATCGACCCCGTTTAACCGGATCACACCTTTCTCCGGCCGGTACAGCCGCAGCAGAAGCCGGATACAGGTGGTCTTGCCGGAACCATTTTTTCCCACCATGGCGATATGGTCGCCCTGCGCGATCCGAAAGCTCACATCCTTAAGTGTCCACGCCTCCGTCCCTGGATACCGGAAATACACATGCTCGAAGGAAATTTCCACCACATCTGACGCGGGCAGCGCCTCTTTGCCGCTCTCAGGTTCCTCCAGCTCCAGAAATTCGTAATGCTGCCGCAGAAACGGCGCATTCCCCCGCAGATCCGCCATGCCTGCCGCCACCCGGGTAAGCCCTGTAAAAAACTGCGCCACCGCGCCGGAATACTTCACCACATTACCCACACTGATCAGTTCGCGGTAGGCGTTCACACCTGTATACAGGCAGGCAATCCCGCTCAGGAAGGTATTGACCACGGAGTTTGCCGCCTTAAAGCTGCCCTCGTCTTTCCCGATACTCTTTATAAAATCCCGGTTATCCTTCTGTATCTTCCCAAATTCCTCCTCGATCAGCTCACGTTCGTCGAAGATCCGCACTTCCTTCCCGTACTTATCATTCTGAAAAACATTCTGTCTGTAAAATCCGTAAAGGCGATTCTGGACCGTCAGCTTTCCGAACCGGGCAAAACGCTTCCGGTTGTGCCGTTCCCCGTTTTTGACCGTAAGCAGCACCCCTCCGGCCGCCAATGCCAGAAAGCCGCCAAACATAAGAAGTGTCCCCGCCGCGCCGCTCCCCGCGGCCAGCTTCTCCGCCGCAAACTGCCCGATATACACAAGAGCCGCCGCCACGCCAAACAACCCGGAAAGCATATCCCCCGTATGCTGGATCAGTTTCTCAAACGGGTCTCCGTGCTGAAACCTGCCCCGTTTCATATTGGCAAGCAGCTCCTGTCCCTTCCCGCTCTCCAGAAGCTGATAGTCCATCCTGACCGCCTTTTCCAGCTGCTTACGTCTCTGCTCCGCCAAAAGCCGCTGCTTCGTTTTCTCCACATAACAGCCAAGGACATGGCCAGCCGCTTCTACCGCCAGAACCCCAAGAGAAAGCCACAGTGCCTGCAGCAAAACCCAGGCTTCCCCCTCGCCCCTGTACAGTCCGTCCACCACGGCCGCCGAGAAATGCAGCACCACGAAAGGCCGCACCGCCAGCAGGAAATTCTCCGCCGCCAGCGCCGGAAACAGCCACGGGGAAACCTCATGGAAACTATGGAACGTCTTTTTGAAAAGCTCTCTGTCAAAAGTCATCTCGTCCGCCCTCCGTA
Organism: uncultured Lachnospiraceae bacterium; assembly: GCA_947175055.1. GTDB lineage: Bacteria > Bacillota > Clostridia > Lachnospirales > Lachnospiraceae > UBA3282. The sequence continues at coordinate 1,724 of CAMWLJ010000149.1, forward strand.
TAATACCGGCTCTGTACGTTGAACATCTCCCAATAACGCCCCTGCTTCGCCAGCAGTTCCTCATGTGTGCCCTGTTCCGCGATCCGGCCGTCCTCCAGCAGGATGATCCGGTCGCAGAAACTGGTGCTGGCAAGGCGATGAGAGATGAAGAAGGAAGTCACACCCTGCGTCATTTCGTTGTATTTCCTGTAAATATCATTTTCCGCGATCGGATCAAGGGCCGCCGTCGGTTCATCCAGGATCAGCACATCACCGCCTTTATAAAGCGCCTTGGCAAGCATCGTCTTCTGCTGCTCCCCTCCCGACAACTCCACGGCGTCTTCTCTGGCCGCCCGCTGCAGGCAGGTATCCTCTCCCGCAGGCAGGCTTCGTACCTTCTCGCCGATTCCCGCCTGTTCCAGACTCCACGCCACTCTCTGTCTGTCCGTTTTGCCCCGGATATGGGAAGACACATTCTCCGCAATGCTCACCGGCAGAAGCTGGATATCCTGAAACACCACCGCCAGCCTGGCGAAATACGCCTCGTCACTGTACCCCGTGATGTCTTCTCCGTCCAAAAGAATCCTGCCGCGGCCCGGCCGGTACAGCCCGCAAAGCAGCTTCACCAGCGTAGTCTTGCCGGCGCCGTTTCTGCCCACGATGGCCAGCTTCTCCCCGGCCCTGACCGTGAGGGTAATATCCCGCAGCGTATCCTCCTGCGCCCCCTCATAACAAAAACCCACATGCTCGAAAGTCAGAGAAGGTGCGCACGCAGCAGCCGTCTTCCCGGCCGCCCCATCGCTTATCGCCTCGGCATTTATCTCTTCCGCTCTCTTCTTCGCCGTCTGCCACGCCTCCCCCAGATCCAGCCACGCAAAATAATCGTCCAGATAAAGCCCCAGACGTTTCAATTCCCCGGCATCCCCGATCAATCCCCGCATCCAGACGGACAGCCCGGCCGCCATACCGGTCATCAACACCAGATCTCCAACCAAAATCCGCCCGGTCACCGCCAGATGGATCAGGTAATAATAGGTGACAAAATTTCTGGCAAACGCCAGCAGACTCTCCCCGCTGCACACCAGCGCCCTTACGTGCGCGATCCTGTCCGTACTCCTTTTCCTGCGTTCCATACTGCTCCGGTACAATCCGGAAAACAGTCCCGCCATATCGTAAAGCCGAATCTCTCTTGCCGCCTGCAGGGATTGCCCCTCATTTTCCAGATAATTCATCTTCCTGTCGCAGTCCACAAGCGTTTCTTTCTGCCGCTGTTCGCACCGCCTGAGCAGCACAGCAGCCAGATAACCGCCGCCGGTCGTTACCGTCACCACCGCCAGGATCGCCGGATCGCACCTGCCGATGGTCAGCCCGTAGAAAAGAAGCCCGCACAGGTTGACCAGAAAAGAAACGCTCCGCAGCACCACAGACTGGCCAAAGGCATATACCGCGCTCAGCGCCCGCTGTCTGATCCGCTGCCCTGCCGCCCCTTCTACATTTGCATACGCCGTGGTCAGCGTCTTTTCATCCATGGGCGCTGACAGACTGTATACCAGCGTCTTGTTCTCCCACTCTGCAGTGGCCGTCACCCACTCCTTCAGGGAATTGACCCCCATCTGCAGTAAAAAAATGCTGCCGATCCCCGCCGCATACCGGTAGAGGGGATCCTGTCTCTCGATCCCCATCACCAGCGTCCGCGTCAGAAAGATCTGCAGCCATGGTAATAGTACCTGTAACGGAAGCTGCGCGGCCGAGAGCACAAGCAGCTTCCTGTTGTCGTTCCATATGGTTTGAAGAATGAAGTTAATTTTTCTGTTCATTTTGTTACCGAACCCCGTCCACACCTGAAATAACTGATATTTTATACCTGAACCTCTTTCTGAAGGGGCAAAGCCAGGCAGCCTGCCGGTCACGCATACCAGCTCTCCTGGCTTTTAAACATTTCCCTGTAATGTTCTTCTTCCAGTAAGCCGTCGTGCGTGGAATCGCCGATTATTTCTCCGTCGCAGAAAAGCAATATGCGGTTCACCTGCTTTGCAAAACCAAGACGATGTGAAATAAAGAATACCATTTTATCCTGCGCCACACTCATGATCAGGTTATATACTTCTATTTCTGACAGAGGATCAAGGCTGGCTGTCGGTTCGTCTAAAATCCATATTCTGGCATCCTCATTGGCCATCAGGCGTGCTATTGCCAGTCTCTGCCACTGCCCTTTGGACAACCACACACCTCCGTCCTCCAGCTGGCCCAGTAATGTATCGATTCCCTTCGGCAAAGTCGATACATATTCCTCTAATCCCACCTTTTGTAACAGCGCATAAATCTCTTCCTCTGTTATCTTACAGTCCTTTCTGCCGATTTTGATATTCTCCCGAATCGTCATATGATACTGTTCAAAATCCTGGAAAAGACATGCGATATCATGCCGCGCCACAGGAACCCTTTCCATTTCCTGTCCGTCTATGAGAATCTGCCCGTTTTCTATTTTGTCGATCAATGACGAAAGCAATAACGCAAATGTCGTTTTACCGCTTCCGTTTTTCCCGACGATCGCTATTTTCTCATGGAATCCGGCGGTCATGTCAATCGCTTTGACCGCATATCTCTCGGACTGCGGATAACGATAGCTTACCTGCTTGAACTGAATGGATTCCGATATGCCTGCGTGCCGCGTATCGTCTTCCTTTTCCCATGATAACATGTCAAAATAATCCAGCACGAATCCCGCATCCTCCTGATTCTGGTGAAGATCCGACTCAATCTGCCCGAAAAGATTGACGACCTGATTGAACAGATTGAAACTCATAACCAGAAATCCCACATCGAACCGGCCATGGATCACATGATAACAGGTCACGATGATCATCGCGAAGTAGGGCAGGTTCATGATCAGGCGGCTTATCTGCATCACGATCTCATATCTTCTGTAAATTCTCATTTCCTGCCCATAGATCACATGATCCAGCGCTTCCCACTTTCGGCTCAAAAAGGAAAACAGGCGGTTGGATTGATATTCCTGATGGATATTCACATCCGTCGCAACGGACACAAAATATTTCTGCTGCTTTTTTAATGGCAAAACAGCGTCCCATATCGTGTAATTA
>CAMWLJ010000150.1 GCA_947175055.1 uncultured Lachnospiraceae bacterium
CGGATAAGCGGTTCGGCGGATATTTCCTTGCCGCAGACTGCCTTGATCGCATCCTTGGGTTTGCGCGTATTGCCGTACCAGTGGATCTTCTGATTCAGCCATGCGGTGATGTCCTTGATCTTTCCGTTCTTAAGCAGTTCGTCCACATTCCCCAGTTCTTCCTGCAGAGTGTCAAGAAGCATACCGTCGTAAATACTGCCTAGCAGATAGGAGGGGAAGTACCCAAAGCCGCCGTCCGACCAGTGCATATCCTGCAGGATGCCCTGTGCGTCGTCTGCGGGTGTGATCTGCAGATAATCCTGCATTTTCTGATTCCACAATGTGGGCAGGTCACCTACCGGCACATGATCTCTGAAGATCGCCTTTTCCATTTCGTAGCGCAGTATGATATGGAAGCAGTAGGTTACTTCGTCTGCGTTTACACGGATGAAGCTGTTTTGCACGTGATTGATCTCCTGGTAGAAAGCTTCTAACGGGATTTCCTTAAAGGCAGGCAGCAGTTCGCCCAGCTTGTCGTAAATGGGCAGCCAGAAGTTCTTATTCCGTCCCAGAATATTTTCATAGAACCGGGACTGGCTTTCGTGAAGCCCCATGTAATCGCAGCTGCCGGCTACGGTGTTGTCATATTCCGGGTTGATGTTCTGTTCAAAAATGGCGTGTCCGCCTTCATGGACAGCGGAGAAGATGGAACTGAGCGGATTATTCTCATAATAGTGATTGGTTAACCGCACATCTTTGGAACAGAAGTTGAGGGTAAAAGGATGCTCTGTCTCCCCGACACTTCCTGCGTCCCTGCGGAAGCCGATATAATCAAGCAAAAGATCCTGTACCTTCCGCTGGCCGTCCGGATCGAAATAGCCTTTGAAGGCCGGATTTTCCGGTTTCTGCTTTGCAAGGATCTCTTTTACGAAGGGGATCAGATCTTTTTTCAGCGCTTCAAACAGGCCGTCGATGGTGGCGGAGTCCATGCCCTCCTCATACTGGTTGAGAAGAGCGTCGTAGACTTCCACGCCCGGATCAGTATAGCCGGTCATCTCTACAGTCAGATCGATCATCTTCTGCAGATAAGGCGCAAACAGGCTAAAGTCGGATTTTTCCTTGGCATCCACCCAGATATTGCCGGTCTCTGCCTGGGTCTGCACGTAGGTCTTATACAGATCGGCAGGAATGCGCTTGTTGCGGTCGAAATCGCGCTTCATGCGTGTGACGATAAATTTCCATGTGTCTGTGAGGGCATCATATTCTGCCGGTTTGGCCAGTTCGGTCAGCATTTCCCCCATCTGTTCGGAGGTGGACATGGCGAAGACCTCGGTGGAAAAGTGGGTCAGCGCTTCTACATGGCCCTCCTGCCCCAGCTTCGGGGTGCAGGTCTTCATGTCCCAGTACAGCAGCGTGAGCACATGCTCATACTGATTCATCTTTTTCAGGTACTCCTGAAATTCTTCTAATAATTTACTCATGGCGTCTCCCTTTTCATTCAATTCTTGTAATGAGTTGTTCTTTTAAAAGTATATCACATTTTTGGTAATCTGTGGTAGAATGTATAGGGCGATAAGACGAACATTTGTTTTGACGGTTGCGATTGTTACTATTCACGGTGCCCTGCACCCTGCTGCAGGGCATTCGGCCCTTGGAGAAAGTGGCTTTTTTCATGAGAAAATGATTCAGGGAATTGAAATGGAGAGGACTATGAACGCGGTTTTCCGGGATATCTTCCGTGCCATCCATGAGGGAAAATGGATGAGCATCGAATACCATAACAGAGAAGATCAGATCACGAAATACTGGATTGGTATCCGTGATCTGGACGTTCATAGCCGTACCCTTTCTGTGGACGGTCTTCATCTGCGGCAGTATACGGTAGAGTCTTATGACAGGATCCGGATCGATGCCATCCAGTCCTCCAGAATCATAGAGGGCTCTTACTGCCCCGTCAATGAAAAGCTGGTTCAGGATATTTATTTAAATCCCCACAAGTATACAGCGTTGTTTGACAACACCGCCAATTTAAAGATTCTCGGGTATCTGGAGATGTGCAACCGTCTGGATTGCGTGCCGTACAAGTCGGATTTCAGTCTGGTGCGCTATCTGGATCACGACACGATCAGAGGAGAGCTGTACCAGCTGAGTCCGGAGCAGTTCCGGGAGATCGTGAAGAATTTCCAGTACCAGTCGGAATCCGATGGGCGGGAGGACGGACGGCTGCAGATCAGACAGCTGGCGATGAACGTTCTAAGCATTCATATGACGAAAGGGCTGTACGTGCTGGCTTACCGCAAGCTGCATCTGGACGTAAAGCAGCGGGCGCTAAAGCCGGAGGAAGAGATTACGATCTGTACGGAGTTTGCGATCAAAGAGGAGCGGGGACGGCGTCCTGTGGAGCTCGTGACGAAACAGAGCATCCGCCGGTTTCTGGACGGCGACGAGTACGAGCTGCTTGCGGATTTCGAGGCGAATCAGGAACGGATCAAGGACTGTATCATGCGGCGGATGCCCAGGGGCAGCTGCAATGTGAACGACATGCCGTATATTATCGGGCTGGAAGCGGATATTGCGCTGGATCTGCATAAAGAATATCAGGCCGTTATGAAGCTGTATCAGAAAAAGGAAGTGCCGGTGCCGATTAGGGCCTTTTTCGGAGATCTGCTGGAGCGGCCCAGAAGGACGGCCGCCTATCCGATTGCGCTGATCAACCGGAACATCAACATGGATCAGCTGCTGGCGATCCACAACGCCATGAAATATCCGGTAGCCTATATTCAGGGACCGCCGGGCACGGGGAAGACGAATACCATCATCAACACCATCGTGACGGCCTTTTTCAATGAGCGCACGGTGCTGTTTGCGTCCTACAACAACCATCCGATCAACGGCGTCTACGAGAAACTCTCCACCATAGAGTATAACGGAAAGACGATTCCCTTCCCGATTCTGCGGCTGGGCAATCAGGAGAAGGTGAAGGAGGCGCTTTTGACGATCAGGCGGCTCTACCGGGAGGTACAGAACGTGAAAGTGTTCGAGGACACGCTGGACCGCAACAAGGACGACCGGAAGAAGCGGGCCAGACGGCTGTCGGAGCTGCTAAGACGGTATGAGGAGCTGCTGGATCTGCGGGAACGGGAGGAGACAATAGACCGGGTGCTGGAATATGAGGAGAAAAAGGGCGCTCTGCTGCAGACAATGGCCTTCGAGCAGGACTTGAAGGTCAGGCAGCGCGGACAGCTCCGCAGGAAGATCGAGGTCACGGGGGAGGTGTCGGAAGCGGAGGCGCTTTCCCTGCTGGATGATAATATAGAAGACCTGAAAAAGTACCTCTACTATATCTCGGCAGGCTATATCAAGAAGATCGGGCAGCAGAAAAACGCCGATCTGCTGGAGATTCTGGAAATGGAGGAGGACGGGAAGCAGCTGGAGGCTTTTGGAAAGTATCTGGGGAAAAAGGAGAATATCTTAAAGCTGCAGAAGATCTTTCCGATCATCGCCACCACCTGTATCTCGGCCCATCGTCTCGGAGAGCCGGAGCCGATGTTTGATATGGTGATCATGGACGAGGCCAGCCAGTGCAATATTGCGGTTTCGCTGGTGCCCATCCTGCGGGGGACGAGCCTGATGCTGGTAGGCGACCCGCAGCAGCTCAATCCGGTGATCCTGCTGGATGAGCTGACCAACAATAAACTGCGGAAACGTTACACGGTGTCCGATGAATATGACTACCGGAAAAATTCCATCTATAAGACGTATCTGGCCTGTGACGCGGTCAGCGACGAGACGCTTTTGCACAACCATTACCGGTGTCATAAGAATATCATCGGGTTTAACAACCGTAAGTATTATCATTCCAAACTCAGCATTCTGTCCGAGAGCAGGGAGGAACAGCCCCTTGTCTATCTGGACATGCAGGATACCTTCTCGGAGCTTAAGAATACGGCGCCGGCGGAGGCCGGTGAGATCGCCAGATATGCCGCGCTGAACAGGGACAAAAATATCGGCGTCATTACGCCCTTTGTGAACCAGAAGAAGCTGATCGAGGAAGCGCTGGCCCGGGCGAAGGTGGATAATGTGACCTGCGGGACGGTGCATGCCTTTCAGGGGGACGAGAAAGACGTGATCCTTTTTTCCACGGCGATCACGGAGCAGACCCAGGCGGGTACCTACGAGTGGCTGAAAAACAATAAGGAGCTGATCAATGTGGCAACGTCGCGGGCCAGAGATAAGCTGATCGTCCTTTCCAGCAGGCAGCATCTGGAACGTCTGCACCAGAAGGAAGGGGAAGACGATCTGTATGAGCTGGCCCAGTATGTGTGGTCCAACGGAACCTCTGCGGTCACACCCAAGCAGACGGCCTCACGGGCGCTGGGCGTTAAGCCTTTCAGCAGCGCCACGGAGGAGGCTTTTCTGGAAAACCTGAATCATGCGCTGGGGAATATCTGGCTGACCCAGAGCCGTTATACGGTTCATAAAGAGGTGGCCATCGCCCATGTCTTTCAGGGGAACGAACGCTATAATGACTTCTTTTATAACGGACGCTTTGACTTCGTGGTGTATGAGAAGCACGGGACGACGGAGCTGCCGATTCTGGCCATTGAACTGGACGGCAAAGAGCATTTCGAGGACGAAATAGTGCAAAACCGTGACCGGAAGAAGAAGGCCATCTGCGACGAACATGACCTGCAGCTGATCCGGGTGGAAAATTCCTATGCCAGACGGTATCAGCATATTAAGGAAATCCTGATCAATTTCTTCTCCATTGCCCA
>CAMWLJ010000151.1 GCA_947175055.1 uncultured Lachnospiraceae bacterium
GCGTTGTCTTACTCTGCCATATAGATGGCTACTGTTTTCTCGATTTCATCCAGCGCACGCTCGATCGTCTGCTCTCCCTGCATATAGCCGGCGCCCTGTTTGAACACCGCTCCTTCCAGCATCTGATCCGGCACATACGCCGTAGTCAGCTCAGACAGTTCCTTCTTGAAAGCGGCTATGGTCTCATCCGACGGCCAGTACATAGTGTAACCGATCCCGTTGCCGTCCGCATCCGTCGTATACAGGGAAGTGTACTCCCCTTCCGCACCCATAATATCCTCGCGTGGCGTAAACTGCGTATCAAAGGCATTCTGGTTAAGCGGCAGTCCGTCATACTCGCTCTGCACTTCCGCAGACAGGAATGTGCTCATGAAATCTTTCGCCGCATCGATCTGCCCGGAAGCCGCGCTGACCGCCAGCATGGTCGCAGGCTTAAAGACTTTGGTACACTGTCCCTGCATGGGTATCACTTTCGCATCCTTGGAGGCTTCGTTCTTAGACAGGGATACCAGTTCCAGATACCCGTACTGGGCACACATCCATCCGATCATCATATGCTGCTCTTTACCGAGATAGGACATAAGATCCAGATAGGCTTCCCAATCAATCTGCTCCATGCCGACGCCATAATACTCTGCCAGCCTTCCCATTCTTTCCTGATAGGTTGCCACCATTTCCTGATCCAGACCATCCATCTGAATATCATAGATCCGCTTACACTGTTCCAGATATTCCTGCAATACCTCTCTGTCGATACTGCCGTCCGCCGTGATCCACTTCGGCGCGCTGGTGGCTGCCAGCCTTTTTAAAAGCGCCGCCGCGCCGCCGATGCCCATGATGTCCTCGCCGGGATGTGCCTGCTGCAGCTGTTCCATCACGTCTGCCAGATCTGACAGATCCTTCACATTCTCCATGCCGTCCGCCGCCGCTGCGATCTGCGGGATGCCGATCGTGGCCGGCGCCACATAGGCCTTGCCGTCCTTTTTCAGCGCTTCGATCACATTGTCAAAAAGGGGTTCCTCCGCGCTGTACTGCGCCAGATAATCGGTCAGGTCCGCCAACATGCCTTTTTCCACATATGAATCAAAAGGCAGATCGTCCATCACCAGCAGATCCGGTCCTTCCCCGGCCATGATCTGGGTATTCAGCTTCTTGATGGCGTCCTCTCTCGTGACGGAGTCCCCGCTGCCCATACCCACCTCATAGGACACGAACACATCCGGGTGCTTCACCTGATAGCGGGAGATTGCCTGTCTGATATTCGCATTTTCCTGCAGGCTGTAGAGTTTGACCACCTGTTCCGGCACCGATGGCACATCCGGATCGTAGGTAAAGCGGATCAGCTTGTTTCCTGTATAAAGTCCCAGAAAAGCGTCCCCCTCCAGCTGCATCATAGAGATCGTATAGTACTGCGGATTGCTGAGCATGGACAGGCTGCCGTCCACGATCTGTTCCATCATATTGCCTCCGACCACATGGCGGTGAATGCCCTTGCTGCCGGTGACATAGACGGTGCCGTCCTCGCCGGGCAGCAGGTAGACGTCGCAGTAATCCATGCCGTTGAAGCTGCGGCTCTGGTAATTTTCCGCCATAAACTCCGTCAGTACCTGATCCTCAAAGGCCGTTCCCGCCTCCAGATCATAGAGCACGGGCATCTCCTGCTCGCCCCAGTCGTTGTCGACCACAAGCAGGTTATCCCTGACCCACATCCACTGGGGATTATAGTCTAACGTCAGGATCTGCTCGCAGCTGCCGTCCTGCTGCACTTCGTAGACTCCTCTGTAAGTACTGGCCAAAATGGTTCCGTCTTCCTTAAAGGCAACCTGCTTAAAATACATCTCATCCTCGGTCATCTCCTTCTCCACGGGAACCTGTGTGCCATCCGGCAGGTACAGAGACAGACACTGGATAAAAGTCATGTCGTCGCCTTCCCCGCTGCTCTCCCCGGTAATCACTGCTGCCGTGCCGTCCGGTCCCATGTACATGCTGCTGATATAAGTTTCATTGGCCTTCAGTTCGGCAAACCAGTCCGGCGTTTCTGCCGTCCAGGTTGCGCCCTCATCTTTCGATACGAGCATCCCTGCGGATTTGTCCATGATCACCAGGCTGCCGTCCGCAAGCCTGCTCAGGCTGCTGGGCTGTGCCAGCTGTTCGGACAGATCGATCTCTTCCTCCACATACCGGCCCATGGCCACCGGACCGTCCCCGCCGGTCGTGCCGGCCGTACCGTCCTGCTCCTTTTCCCCGGCAGCGTCCGTGCCGCCGGTCGTTTCCTGTTCTCCGCTTCCTGCACCTCCCGTGCCGCAGCCCGCCATGGCAAAGACCATGGAAGCTGCCAGCAGAAGGCTGAACGCTTTTTTCAGATTCCTTTTCAACATATTCTCCTCTTCCTTTCTATGAATCCTGTAACAATACAGATAACTGTACCGTTACGTTTTGGCTTTTTCTTCTATCATTATTCCGCCATATAGATGGAAACTTTCTGCTCGATCTCGTCAAGCGCCTGTTCCAACGACAGTTCATCCTGCATATAAGCCACCCCCTGTTCAAACACGGCATCTTCCAACACGCTGTCCGGCAGATAGGCGGTCTGTAAATGGCCCAGTTGTTCTTTCAGGGCCAGGATCTGCTCATCATCGGGCCAGTACACCACATATTCCAGTCTCGTGCCGTCCTGACTGCTCATGGAGAGATAGCTGTAGCCTCCATCCTCTGCCAGATACTCTTCCTGCGGCGTAAACTGTATGTCAAAGGCTTCCTGGTTCACCGGCAGTCCGTCATAACTGCTCTGCGCCTGCGCCGAGAGGAAATAATCAAAAAACCGCATTGCAGCATCTTTTTTCCCGGAAGCCGCGCTGACCGCCAGCAATGTGTTCGGCCTGAATACACCGCTGCACTGCCCTTTCATCTCCGCTGCCGCATACTGCTGAAAACCGTCCGCCCTGTTGATGGAGACCACCTCCCGCCAGTCGGCGGCAGATTCCACCCAGCCGGAGGCCATAGCCATCTCCCCTGTCAGCACCTCGAAAAAGTCGTGTGTCACCCGCCATTCCAGAAGATCCGCGTCCATCCCGTAATATTCCAGCAGATTGGCGTCCCTCTCCCCGTATTTGGCGATCGCATCCGCCGCAAGTCCTTCCATCTGTACCCCGTGGATCCGCTTGCACTGCTCCAGGAACTCCCCCAGCGCCTGCCTGTCGATCCGGCCGTCCCCGTCGATCCAGGTCGGCGCACTCACCGGAGCGAAGCGTTTCAGGACGCCCCGCTCACTGATCATCCCGATGATATCCTGTCCGGGATCCGCTTTTCGTCTCGCCTCAATCCGGTCCGCCAGATCTGACAGGCTCGTCACATTTGACACATACTGCTCTTCTCCCACCAACACGGGCAGGCTGACCGTAGCCGGCGCCATATAGGCCTTACCGTCTATTTTCATCGTATTGATGATCGGATCGTAAAGCGCATTCTCCACACTGTACTGTGCAAGATACTCCGTCAGATCGGCCAGAAGCCCCTTTTCCACATAAGAGCGGATCGGCAGGTCATCCATGATCAAAAGATCCGGCCCCGTACCGGCCATGATCTGGGTGTTCAGCTTCTTCAACGCATCTTCCCTCGTCACCGCCGCTCCCTCCGGCATCCCCACCTCATAGGAGATGAAACTGTCGGGATTCTGAGACTGGAAGCCGGCGATGGCCTTCCGCATGTCATCGCTTTCCCTCAAGCTGTAGACCTTAAGCATATTTTCCGGCACCGCCGGGGCATCCGGATCGTAGGTAAAGCGCATCAGCTTACAGTTGGCAAAAAGCACCAGAAACTCATCCCCCTCCAACCGGATGGCCGAATTAATGGTATAGTTTGGATTGCTCAGCATGGACAGGTTCCCGTCCACGATCTGTTCCATCATATTGCCGCCGATCACATGACGGTGGATCCCTTTGCCGCCGATGGTGTAGACCGTCTGCTCCTCACCCGGCAGGAGGTACATGTTCTGGAAGGTGTAGCCGTTGTAATAACGGCTGCCGTAATTGGCCGCCGCAAACTCCTGCAGCACATCGTCTTCCACCCAGGCCTCCGCTTCCATATCATAGATCACCGGCATATCGCCGACTTCGCTGTCCATAAAGAGCAGACCATCCTGTATTTTCATCCACTGCGGCCGCTCTTCCACCGTCAGGTACTTCTCTGCGCTGCCGTCCGTATGGATCTCATACAGAGTCTCCGACGCCGTACCGACTATGATCCTGCCCTCCTCAGAAACGGCCAGCGTACTGAAACTGCTCTCCTCCTCCGTCAGTTCCGCTTCCACCGGCACCTGCGTACCGTCCGGCAGCACCAGCATCATCGCAGGGGCATATTCCTCCACCCCGCCGCTGTTATACAGGACGGCCGTGGTGCCGTCCGCCGCCATATCCATATCAATGATATATTTCTCTTCCTGCTTCATGGCCTGAAACCAATCCGGCGCTTCCGCCTGCCAGGTAGCCCCTTCATCTTCGGATACCACAAGGCCGCTTATCGTGCTTAAGATCACCAGACTGCCGTCTAAGCGCCTGCGGAGTCCTCTGTTGCCGTCGCTGTTTGCCAAAAATTCCGTCAGGTCAAGCTCCTTCTCCACGTAACGTCCCATGGCTGTTGCGCCGTCCGCCTCCGCGTCTCCCACGTTTCCGGATACCGGATCCATGTTGCCGCTGCCATCAATACCGCTATCGGTATCCGCCCCACTGCCCGGCGCTGTCGGATCTCCGCCGC
>CAMWLJ010000152.1 GCA_947175055.1 uncultured Lachnospiraceae bacterium
CTACGCCATAAGAGCATAACTGGCCGAATGTTTCAAACGGCTGCATCCACTGCAGCAGGACTGACTGGCCGTTTCCCGAATAAAACGCCTTGATGTCCGGCCTCGCCTCATGAACCTTGGCCAGGATCTCATCCAGTTCATCGAATGTGATCTTCTCCGGGATTGTAAGACCGATTTCATCCGCGATCGTTTTATTATAGTTGATCCCCTTGGCGGAGGCTGCGAACACGCCTGCCGGCACCGCCAACTGCTGTCCGCTTACATTGCCCGCTTCCAACAGATCGCCAAAAATCTCCACAAGCTTCTGTCCCCTGCTCTGCAGCAGGTTATCTTCATTCATATCATACAGCATATCCGAACCGACCATGGAGGAAAGCGGTGTAACGGTACCCACATGCAATAGGTCAAGCTTCTCTCCGCTGGCGATCCCCATACTGGTCTTCGTCGCCACTTCACTGATCGCGATCTCCTGAATATCGACTTTACAGTTGATGGCAGGAACGGTGATCGCGTTGATCGCCTCCTCCCTTTCCTCCTCTCCGGTAAATTCCACACCCGGCAGAATCACTACCTGGATCGCGACTGTATAGGGTTCCTCCTCCATATCAATCTCTGATGAAGCGCCCGTGTCCGTTGCCTGCTCCCCGCTCTCTCCTGCCTCGCCGCCTGCTTCACTGCCGTCGGAACTACCAGTATCCCCGCCGCAGCCGCCCAGAAGCGATACCGCTGTCACTGCCGCCAATAATAACGCCGCCAATTTCTTTCTTTTCATACATACACTCCCTTTTCTTTAAATTTTATGTATAGGCACATTTCTGTACTTATCACTTACCTGCGTGACTATCCTTTCACCGAACCGGCCACCAGACCCTGTGCAAAATATTTCTGGAAGAACGGATACACGATGATCAGCGGCAAAATACCTACGACCGCAACCGCCATACGCACGGTAGTCGTCGGGATTTCGGCCGTTGAAACCGAACTGTTGCCCGCCATGGTCGCCAATGCAGAAACCGCCTGGTTGATAGAATTCAATACCGCCTGAATGGAATACAGGCTCTTGTTATTGATGTAATACAGAGAGTTCTGCCAGTCGTTCCAGTATGCGATACTCCCCATCAGCCCTATGGTCGCCAGGATCGGCACCGAAAGCGGCATCGCGATCGTAGTAAATACGCGGAACTCACTCGCGCCGTCAATACGGGCGGACTCATAGATTTCCTCCGGAATGCTGTGTTCAAAATAATTTCTCGCCAGCATGATCATAAAAGCATTCATCATCAGATTCGGTACGATCAGGGCAAAAAGCGTATCTTTAATATGAAATACATTGGAATAATTAATGTAAGTCGCCACCAGACCGCCGTTAAAAAGCATAGTGAATATGACCAACAAGTTCATGATCTTCACGCCCGGCAGACGCCGCTTGGAAAGTACATACGCCGTCAGGGCCGTCAGGAAAATATTCATCACCGTGCCGGCGACCGTAACGATAACGGTAACGCCATAAGCTTTCAGATAAATACTCGCACCGGCAAAAATAAATCTGTATGCATCCAATGACAGCTTCTCCGGAAAAAAACTGTAGCCGTTCAGCAATGCTACACTGTCATCCGTAAAAGATGCGATGATCAGCAACAAAAACGGCAGTATAGCCAACGCTGACAATGTGATGAGCACTATGTGTGCAACAGCCACCCATATCTTCTGATCTTTTGATACCATACCCACACCTCCTAGAATAATGAACTGTTCTCATCCAGCCTGCGGACCAGCGCATTAGCCGCCACAATAAAGATAAAACCGACGACCGACTGGACAAAACTCGCCGCTGCAGACATTCCGAAATTATTATTCACTAACAGCGCACGATACACATAAGTGTCAATTGTCTGCGTCACATCATTCAGCGCGGTCTGCATCATAGGCACCTGATAGAACAGTCCGAAGTCCGACCGGAATATCTGTCCGATGTTCATGATCATCAGCATGACGATCGTCGGTCGAAGCAACGGAAGCGTGATCAGGCGGATCTGCTGCCATTTGCTGGCTCCGTCAAGCATGGCCGCTTCATACAGGCTGTTGTCGATTCCAAGAATCGTTGACAGATAGAGCACCATGCCGAAGCCGATCCCTTTCCACTGGTTCACAAAGGTCAGGATAAAGGGCCAATATTTCGATTCTACATACCACTGGATCGGATTGTCTTTGAAGAAAACATTGTTAAACAGCCCCGTGTCCGTTGCCAGAAACGCATATACCAGATAGGCCACGACTACCATTGACATCAGATACGGCAGAAGAATGACAGTCTGATAGATCTTCTTGGCAAATCTGTTCCTGATCTCGTTAAAAAGGATCGCTACAGATACGCCGAACACCACGCCAACGATGATCCAGACAATATTATAGCAGAGCGTATTGCGGATCATGATAAACGCATCGTCGCTGGCAAAAAGGAACTTGAAGTTTTTAAATCCTACCCACTGGCTCCCTGTAATGCCTTTCTTAAAACTATAATTCTTAAACGCCAGCTGCAGGCCGTACAGCGGCATGTAATTGTTGATAAACAGATAGGTAAATCCCGGAATTGCCATGATATACAATGGGATCCAGTGCTTCCAGTTTGTTTTGTTCTTACCGGTTTTCCCCACATTGTTAGACATATCTTCCTCCTTCTACTTGATTAGATTGATAAGATCACATCATGCCTGAAATGCATGACAAATTTTGTGCTCGAACACATTTTTATCAAGTATATTCCTGTTTCGGCATATTGTCAATATGTTCTCGGGCACACTTTCGTTTTTTGTAATATGTGCACATTTTTGTCATGCTCGTTTTTTACAATATTACCACTTCACAGAAAAATGCGCATACTAAAACAGAGTATATGAAGATATACTCTGTCACAGTAGTCTTATCGTAAACAACATGGCAGCTTTCAGTCTCCGGCTCCGGCAAAAGCCATATAGGATCAGCTCCGCAGGGACGGAAGCGAAAGTGCTGATATCGTTACCTGTCTATTAAATTCACGCATAGCGCTAAATATTCTGTCCGATCTGTATACTGAGTTCTGTTTTATACCAGTCGGATTCCGGCTTGATGCCCAGCGCAAGATAATTAAAAAGAATCTCAAGCGCCTTTCTCCCCTGTTTTTCCGGCTCCTGGCAGATTGTGACCGCTATGTCTCCCTTTCTGATCATCTCACGCTGCTTTTCCGTCACCAAGTCGTTTGTGATGATCTCGATCCTGTCCAGAACAGGCGTCCCGGAAAGTTCAAAACAGACTCTGTAATCTTCCGGATTTACAAGATACAGTATATTGACTTCCTGATGTTCTTTCAGATGCGCAATAATTTTTGAGGAAAGCTCGCTGAATTCTCCGCTGTCTCCCAAAAACAGTTTTCCCGATATTTGCATACACGGATATTTCTCTGCCATCTCTGCTTCAAATCCCCTGATCCGAAGAACAGAACTGGAAATGATTCCCGGGTCAAAAGACGCTATACATACATTACCTCTCCCGCCTGTCATCAAAGCTGCAAGCCCACAGGCCACTCTTCCTGCCTGCATATAATCACAGCCCACATAAGAAAGTTTCCAATCACATTCTCCGTCTATATTGTACATGACAATAGGCGTCTTCTCCTTTCCAAGCTCTGTCAGCACTTCTTTCAAGAGTTCCGCCATCATGCCGAGAATGGCCCAGCCATCTATCTCCGGACGTCCAAGCTTTTCCCGAAAATCGCCCATCATGCCCTGCTCCTTGGACGGCTGTCTTTTAAACGGGAAAAAAATCACCTCCACTCCATACTGCATCAATCCTTTGGCATACTCTTTTGCACCTGCGCAGACTACTTTATGATAGGGGGACTCCTCGTCATCTATATATACAAACCCGATCTTCAGCCTTTTCTTGCTTGCCGCCAGGCCTCTTCCGGCAATATTTGGCTGATATCCCATCCTCTCGGCTATTTCCTTTATTCTCTCAGCCTTATCAGCTTTCACACGTCCCCGGCCGTTTAATACACGATCCACTGTACCCCTTGACACGCCGGCCTCCAACGCAATATCTCTTATTGTAACCATAACCTTTTCTTTATTCCATTCCTTTGCTGTACTTTCCAGTATAGCATACTATTTTATTACGCATCTGTCAAAGACGCTCTCCACGGAAAAGTCCCGGGCTGACAGAGAAAATCTTTTTTATCACGCTTTGCCTCTCACATGATCGTCTGCGGCCCTTTACTCCCGTATCTTCATCTCATAGCTTCCCGAGATCCCGTACCCGATCACATTCCCTTCCGCCATCTGACAGCCAGGGATTTCCACCTTAATCTGGTTGGACAGAAACATAATATGAGGCGTTCCCGTTCCGTCGCGATCTCCCCGTATAGCTCCTCAGAGACATTTTGTCAAGTATGTTTGTAAACTTTTCTTATAAATTGAGCAAAAAAGGTGTATCATACCACAGACTTTCACCTCATCACGATACACCTTTTTGTATGATAATCAGTCTTTGTCCCATTCATACAGACTAATCTTCTTCAAAATCCACATAAATATCCCGGATATTCTTTTCTATATTTACTCCATGAATATATCCAAAGTTTATTTTTTGCTCACGTATTACATTCATGAACTGATGGTATTTTGAATGGCTGATAGTACCCTCAGTGAACAAAGGAATACACGCCCTGAACCATGATATTTGAGCGGTTT
>CAMWLJ010000153.1 GCA_947175055.1 uncultured Lachnospiraceae bacterium
CGCAAAGGGCTGGGGGTAATTTTATATCTGACCGCATTATTATTTGGCGCTTACCATTAATGGAGAAAACCACCACTCCTGCTTCGGGTAACGGTCTTTTTATGCCTAATATTTGTCTATTACCGTATGTCTATTACGTAGCACAAGTAAGGGCTTCCGCTGACAATCCACATCAACGGAAACCCTCAAAATTACGTTATTTCTTAGAATTTGCCTTCCTTAGCTGCTTCTTCGATCAGAACCGCAACAGCCACAGTAGCGCCGACCATCGGGTTATTACCCATACCGATCAGACCCATCATCTCTACGTGAGCCGGAACGGAAGAGGAACCAGCGAACTGTGCATCGGAGTGCATACGCCCCAATGTATCCGTGAAGCCATAGGAAGCAGGACCTGCCGCCATGTTATCCGGGTGAAGGGTACGGCCCGTACCACCGCCGGATGCAACGGAGAAGTACTTCTTGCCAGCCTCTGTTCTCTCCTTCTTGTATGTACCTGCTACCGGATGCTGGAATCTTGTCGGGTTCGTGGAGTTACCGGTAATGGAAACGTCTACGTTCTCCTTCCACATGATCGCAACACCTTCCGGAACGGAGTTTGCGCCATAGCAGTTAACCTTGGACCGAAGACCCTCGGAGTAAGCGATTCTGTCAACTTCTTTTACCTCATTCGTATAAGGGTCATACTCTGTCTCAACAAAGGTAAATCCATTGATTCTGGAAATGATCTTAGCCGCATCTTTACCAAGACCGTTCAGAATAACACGAAGGGGTTTCTGGCGAACCTTGTTAGCCTTCTCCGCGATACCGATCGCACCTTCTGCTGCTGCAAAAGACTCATGGCCAGCCAGGAATGCAAAGCAGTCCGTCTCCTCTTCCAACAGCATCTTGCCCAGATTACCGTGTCCAAGACCTACCTTACGGGTATCGGCAACGGAACCGGGAATACAGAATGCCTGCAATCCTTCACCGATCGCTGCAGCAGCGTCAGCCGCTTTCTTGCAGCCCTTCTTGATCGCGATTGCCGCACCTACTGTATAAGCCCAGCAAGCGTTCTCAAAGCAGATCGGCTGAATCTTCTTAACCTGCTCATAGACATCCAGGCCAGCGTCTTTTGTAATTTTCTCAGCTTCTTCGATAGAAGAAATGCCATAACTGTTTAATACGGAATTGATCTTGTCAATTCTTCTTTCATATGATTCAAATAAAGCCATCTTATCTTAATCCTCCTGTTTATGTTAACAACTTCTCATCAAATTCTCACAAACCAATACAGAATTCTGAGTCTGCGGAGCAAATCTCGCAAAGTTAGTTCCGAGGGAATCTACTTAAGTTAGTTCTGAGGGAATTTACCAAAGTTAATTCCGAAGGAATTAACTTTTATTCACATCTGGGATCGATGATCTTAACAGCATCATCAACACGTCCATACTGCCCACACGCCTTCTCATAAGCCGTATTCGGATCGTCGCCCTTCTTGATGAAATCTGTCATCTTGCCAAGGCTTACAAACTTGTAACCGATGATCTCATCGTTTGCATCCAGTGCAATTCCTGTTACATAACCTTCAGCCATCTCAAGATATCGAGGACCTTTCTTAAGAGTACCATACATCGTACCAACCTGGCTTCTTAATCCCTTACCGAGATCTTCCAGGCCAGCGCCTACCGGAAGGCCATCCTCTGAGAATGCTGACTGCGTACGGCCATAAACAATCTGCAGGAACAACTCTCTCATCGCTGTGTTGATCGCATCACATACAAGGTCTGTATTAAGTGCTTCCATAACTGTCAGACCAGGAAGGATCTCAGATGCCATAGCAGCGGAATGTGTCATACCGGAGCAGCCGATCGTCTCAACGAGAGCTTCCTGAATGATACCTTCCTTCACATTCAATGTCAGCTTACATGCGCCCTGCTGAGGAGCACACCAGCCCACACCGTGAGTCAGACCGGAAATATCCTTTACCTCTTTCGCCTGAACCCATTTCGCTTCTTCTGGGATAGGCGCACAGCCATGATGAACGCCCTGTGCCACTGTACACATTTCTTCAACTTCTTTTGAATAAATCATGTGATAACTCCTTTCGATTATGTAAAATTATTTGATAACAGATTCTCAGGAACCTGTCATAACCGTTATTTCTATTTTCGCATATTAAAGACAAAAAATCCAGTCATTTCTACGAATTTACCCGTTGAATTTCCTAAAAAAGTAACTAAAATTCCCTTTTCTGCACGACCTCTCCCTGCTTCTTGTAAATGCTGTCTGCCGGAATGAATCCTCTCACCATAGAAGTGGGATACACATTCGTCTGCCTGCCTATCACTGTTCCCGGATTCAGCACCGAATTACATCCTACCTCCACATTATCTCCCAGCATGGCTCCGAACTTCTTAAGTCCGGTCTCGAGGCGCTCTTCTCCTGCCCGCACCACCACAAGCGTCTTGTCGCTCTTCACATTGGAGGTGATGGAGCCTGCGCCCATATGAGACTTATAGCCCAGAATGCTGTCGCCCACATAATTGTAATGGGGCACCTGTACCTTATTAAACAAGATCACATTCTTTAATTCCGTGGAATTGCCGACGACTGCCCCCCTGCCGACGATGGCATTGCCTCTGATAAAAGCACAGTGTCTGATCTCTGCCTCCTCATCGATGATCACCGGACCGTTGATGCATGCGCTCGGATTCACCTTCGCAGATCTGGCAATCCAGATATTCTCGCCCTTCTTCTCATAGATTTCCTCCGGAAGCGTATTGCCCAGCGCAACGATGAACGCACTGATCTTAGGCAGCACCTCCCAGGGATATGTCACGCCCTCAAAAATATCCTTCGCGATCGTCTCCTCCAACGTATAAAGTGCATCCACTCTCGTATCCTGTAAACCTGCCATGTTCCCACACCTGTCCTTTCCTTCTATTTGTAACAGTTCAGCCTTCGGCTTCACTGTCACGTTTGATGCACACAAAATGTATCCAAAAAAGTAAATTCCTTCAGAATTAACTTTGCATTTTGGCGCCTGCGCAACTCGCAAAATCGCATACAGAGCGATTTTACTCGCGGAATATCCTACGGCTGAACTGTTACTTCTATTTCTTATAGAACTGCTCCACATATTGAAATCTATGATAAAGCATCGACTGATTATTCATCTGCTTCACCACATTGGTTCTTCTGCTGACGAAGTCATCCAGCTTCCCCATATACTCCTGCTCCGAGATCTGTCCATCAGCCACCAGCGTCAGTCCCTTTTCCCAGCTAGCTGTCAACCGCGGGTCTAAGAGAGGTTTGATGGAGCCGGCCACCACCTCGTAGATCATCTCTCCCAACAACGTTGGTGTGATGATCTGGGTTTTCTTATTGAGAGCCAGATACTTGATATGAACTAGTTTCTTCAAGATTTCCGCCCTGGTAGCAGAAGTCCCGATGCCGCTGCCCTTGATCTGGGCCCGCAGTTCCTCATCCTCGATAAACTGTCCCGCATTCTCCATGGTCAGGATCATCGTGCCGGAATTGTAGCGTTTAGGCGGAGAAGTCTCCCCCTCCTTCTTCTCGATCCCATTAAGTGGCAGCTGCATTCCCTTCTTTAACGCCTTCAGACTTTCCATAAAAGAAGCATCGCAGGCAGTTTCCTGTTCTTCCTTCTCTTCCGGCTTGTCTTCTCCCTTATCGTCCCCTGTCCTTTTTCTGGTAAAAGAATACTGACTTACCTTCAAATACCCAGCATCCGCCAACACCTTAAAACTGGTGAAAAAAAACTCCCCTTTCATTTTGATCCCCAGACCGACTTTCTGATACACCGCCGCAGGATAAAAGATGCTCAGGAAACGCCTGACGATGATCTCGTACACCTTGGCGGATGTAGGATGCAGCCCGTTTAAGTTTCCGAGCCCCTGGCCGGTTGGAATGATAGCGTAATGATCCGTGATCTGTTTATCATTTACATAGCGTGTCTTGCTGATGCCCTTATAGCTGCTGCCACCCAAAATCTCTTCCGCAAAAGAAGCGGCCACCGGATATCCTCGCAGTCCACCGATATTCTTATGGATTTCTTTCGCCACCGCCGTAGAAAGCACCCTGGCGTCCGTCCTCGGGTAGGTAGTCAGCTTCTTCTCATAAAGTTCCTGTGCGATTCGCAGTGTCTCGTCAGGACTGATCTTAAAGAGCTTCGAGCAGTCGTTCTGCAATTCCGCCAGATTGTACAGAAGCGGCGGGTTCCTGGTCTCCTTCTTTCTCTCCAGTTTCTCCACCACCGGGATGCCTGCCGGATCCTCCCTCAGCCAGCCGATAAAGGCATCCGCCTCCTTTTCCTCCAGAAAACCATTATCCTTATAGAGCAGCGGGGACTGATAGTACTTAGATCCTTCCACCGCTTTCCACTCGCAGCCGCACTCCTTGCCCTGCACTTGTACCTGAGCCAGCACCCGGTAAAAAGGAATCTTCACGAAATCCCGTATCTCTCGTTCCCGATTCACCACCATGCCCAACACGCAAGTCATCACTCGCCCCACAGAGACCACCGCCTTATCCGCCTTCAGATAAGACTTAATAGGACTGCTGTATTTCAATGTCAACACACGGGAAAAATTGATGCCCATCAGATAATCTTCCTTGGCACGCAGATAAGCGGCATTA
>CAMWLJ010000154.1 GCA_947175055.1 uncultured Lachnospiraceae bacterium
CTCTCCACCGGTATCTGGAACAGGACCGTCTGGCGCTTAACAGGCAGCAGGATAAAAGACCGCGGCTGTTTCGTGACGAGATCTGGAGATTTGAGATCCTGTTGCGCAAGGTGGAGTATGACATTAACTGCAGACGCGGCATGCTGGGAAGAGTGATCGGGATATATCATAAGTTTCGGTTCCATCGATTGAGTGTACGGCTTGGATTTACGATTCCGCCCAATGTGTTTGCGGAGGGGCTTTCGATCCCGCATTATGGCACGATCGTCGTACATGGAGGGGCCAGGGTCGGCAGAAACTGCAGGCTGCAGGAAGGCGTTACCATCGGCGCTACGGACGGCAGCCATAAGGCAGCGGTCATCGGCGATAACTGTTATTTCGGCAGCGGCGCTAAAGTGATCGGAGAGGTCACGATAGCCGATGATGTGGCTGTGGGAGCCGGGGCAGTGGTGACAAAGGATATTACGGAGGCCGGGACTACCTGGGGCGGTGTACCTGCCAGGAAGATAAGCCAGAAGAATTCGCATTGTAATCTGTGCGGAGCGCTTTTTCAATAGGCTGTGAGGGCAGGTGTGAAACGGAAAGTCGCAGCAGCGATGGGCTTGATAAAGGAGAATCTGTGCGGATGAGCGGATCGAAGGAGAAGACGGGGGCAGGCGTGCTCACGAAACTGGGATATATTTTTGATAAGAGGGATAAGTGGAAGATCGCGGCGCTGCTTGCTGCCGTGGTGATCGGAAGCTTTCTGGAACTTTTGGGCGTGACGATCTTCATGCCTTTTATCAGTATCATCACAGATTCACGGGAGGTGCAGAGGAAATGGTATTTAAAGCTGTTTTATGACTTATTTCATTTCCAGTCTGCCAAAAGTTTCCTTGCGGCAGTTTCTGCTGCGATCATCGTGCTCTATATCGTCAAGAATGTATATCTGATCGTTGAGAAAAGTTATATCTACCGTTTCTCTTACAATACGCAGATGAAATTATCCACGCGGCTGTTGAACACTTATATGAAGGAACCCTATACCTTCCATCTGAATAAGAATATCGCCACACTGCAGAGAAGCCTGCAGGAAGACACTTCAAAATTTATGCAGGTAGTCCTGTACTCCATGGAGTTGGTGGCGGAACTGGCAGTATGCTTTGTGCTGGGGATCTATCTGCTGTTCGTGAGCAAATCCATTACCATCATCGTGCTGGGACTGCTGGTGGGATGTGTGGGATCTTTTCTGCTGCTTACCAAAAGATACAGCCGGAAGCTGGGACAGGACAACCAGGGGTATCAGGGGAAGATCTATCAGTGGATGAACCAGGCCCTGGGTGGAATCAAGGAGATCAAGATACTGGAGAGAGAAGCGTTCTTTACGGAGGAATACCGCAAATACTATGTGAAATTCGCCAGAGGGCTCCGTATAGCCAGAACGATATCCATCCTGCCAAAGTATGCCGTGGAGGCAGTGGCGATATCGGGACTTCTGGTAGGGATCATAGTCAAGCTGCTGTTCGGGGAGGCGGACATGTTCTACTATATTCCACAGCTGACGGCATTCGCGGTGGCGGCATTCCGCCTGATGCCCAGTGTGGGACGGATTAACGAGCATGCCACGAATATGCTGTATGCGCTGCCCTCCGTTGATCTGGTCTATCATGACCTGGTAGAAATAGAAGAATATATCGAGCAACAGGACAGTGAGGTCAGGGAGGACTGGAACCTGCAGGGCAGTATCGAAGTGGAGCATGTGACTTATTATTATCCCGACACGCAGGAACCGGTGATCGAGGATGCCAGCCTGTCTATACACAAGGGCAGTACGGTGGCCTTCATCGGGGCTTCCGGTGCAGGCAAGACTACGATGGTAGACATCATATTGGGGCTGCTGACGCCGCAGAAAGGCGTGGTGCGGGCAGACCGGATCAACGTACATGAGAAGCCGAAGACGTTTCATGCGCAGATCGGCTATATTCCGCAAGTCATCTATCTGTCGGACGATACGATCCGCAATAACATTGCGTTTGGTGTCGGCAAGTCAGAGATCGATGAACAGGCAGTGCTTCAGGCCATGGAGAAGGCACAGCTGACAGAATTTGTAGAAAGTCTTCCGCATGGGCTGGATACGATCGTGGGGGACAGAGGCGTCAGATTGTCCGGCGGGCAGAGACAGCGGATCGGCATTGCCAGGGCACTCTACCACGATCCGGAGATACTGGTGCTGGACGAAGCCACTTCCGCGCTTGATAACGATACGGAGGCGGCAGTGATGGAGGCGGTCGAGAACCTGCAGGGTACGAAGACGATGATCATCATTGCTCACAGGCTGACGACCATACGCAATGTGGATAAGATCTATGAGGTGGAAGGCGGCAAGGTGCTTCCGAAGAGTAAGGAAGAGGTATTCACAGAAAAGTAACCTGCTGCTTCTGCAGCAGCGGAAGCTGTACGGATGTTATGGATTGGTGGTGAAGTTATGGAAAAGAAGATAAAGGTTTTGATCATCATTCCAGCTTATAATGAGTCGGAGAGTATTGAAGGCGTTGTCAGGCATCTGACGAGCCGGACATCAAAGTATGATTATCTGATCGTCAACGACGGTTCGACGGATCATACACTGCGTATTTGTAAGGAAGCAGGTTTCAGTTATCTTGATCTGCCTATCAACCTTGGGATTGGCGGTGCGGTGCAGGCAGGGTACGTTTATGCGTATAAGAATGCGTATGATATTGCGGTGCAGATGGATGGAGACGGTCAGCATGATATCGCCTATCTGGAGGATATGCTCAGGCCGATCTTGTCAGACGAGGCAGACATCGTGATCGGATCGAGATTCCTTAAGAAGGAGGGGTTCCAGTCTTCCCATACAAGGCGGATTGGTATCGGAATCTTGAGCTTTCTGATCAGGCTTACGACCGGGAAGCGGATCATGGATGTGACCAGCGGATTCCGGGCAGTGAACAGAAGGTTTATTGAGATCTACGCAAGGGATTATCCCACGGATTATCCGGAGCCGGAAGCGATCGTGACTGCCATCATGCACAGAGGAAGGGTGATGGAGGTCCCGGTCAGAATGAGGGCCAGGGAGAGCGGGACGAGTTCCATTACAATGCGTAAGTCGGTTTATTATATGATCAAGGTAACGCTGGCAATCCTGATCTGCCGGCTGAGTTACGGATTCAGGAGGGCCGGGAGATGATACCGTCTACATTACGGATCACATTGATCCTTGCAGTGCTATGTTACTTTATAATCATACTGTATTTCCTGAAAAATAAGGCGTTGAATCTGAAGTATACGCTTTTGTGGCTTTTGGCCGGTATCGTGATGGGGCTGCTGGTTATTTTTCCGAAACTGCTAGTGCGTATTATCCGTATACTGGGAATCACCAGTAATATGAACGGGCTGTTCATCATATGTATCGCTTTCGTGTTGATGATCCTGATGTCATTGACGTCGATCGTATCGAGACAGAATGGGAAGATCAGATCTTTGATCCAGGAGATTGGCATCTTGGAGAAAAGGATTCGGGAATTGGAAGAGAAGAAGGACTGAGGAGTCTGTCTATAATGTTAACAAACGAACATCTTCTGTGCGGAAACTGATGCACAGGGGATGTTATTTGTTTTCTGGAAATAATTTACACATTTTTTCACTGGAAATATTCCGAAAACATGATATTATAGAAAAAACAAGTAGACATAACATCTTGTCAACCGGAGTTTCAGAAAGGAAAAAGTGGTATGATGAAACATTTTATAATAAAAAAACGAAAAAAATACACTATACAATGTCGACTGACGGCATTTATTCTGTGTTTTGCGCTGTGCATGGAGAGCAGTCCGATCCGTGTGCTTGCAGCGGAAGAAGGCGGGAGCAGCAGCGCCGTGTTGCAAAGCGAAGAGGATGCGGCGGGGACGGAGCCTGTATCCGATGGCGAGATGGATCCGGTCCCCGGTGAAGATATAGGCGCCGAACCAAATGAAGACGCAGACGCCGCACCAGATGATGGCACAGATTCCGAACCGGGTGAAGATGTAGACGACTCCGAACCAGGTGAAGATGCAGACGCAGGTTCCCTATCGGGCAACGATTCGGATTCTATCTCGGAGAACGACCTGACTTCTGTTTCGGAGAATGACTTGCAGTCGGTTTCGGAGAACAGCCTGGATGCAGAGAGAGAAGCCATGATCAGGGAGGCTGAGGATGCCTTTGCCCGGCTGCTTGCCGGCAAGGACCTGATGGCGCTCCTCTATCACACCGACACTTACCAGACCAGACGGATGCCGGATAAGGACAGCGAGAGCGTGGCAACGCTGTGCAGTGGACAGACACTCTATGTGAACGGTCTTACGATCACCGAAGAGGATGTCTGGTATGAAGTGCGGTTCTGGCAGGACGGCGTGGAAGGTACAGGATATGTACAGAGTTATTACCTGGCATATTCCGATGAGGATTGGCTGGCATGGGAGGACGCGTATCTGGTTCCCATTCTGCAAAGCGGTGATAAATATGCTTTCTCAGCCTATGGCATGTCATCCTATTCTATGATGCCTTACGCTATAGACACTTCGGATATCACGGCATTTCCGGGGGCTTATCAGAGTGCGCTCAGGA
>CAMWLJ010000155.1 GCA_947175055.1 uncultured Lachnospiraceae bacterium
ATACATCCATCACCTTCAATCCGATAGAGATTGCAGAGAATATGAAGAAACAGGGCGGTTTTATACCGGGCATCAGGCCGGGTAAGCCGACCAGTGAATATCTTACGAGGGTGCTCAACAATATTGTCTTCATTGGTGCAGTCGGACTTACGATCGTATGTGTTGTACCATATTTCTTCAATGGTATTTTTGGTGCAAGCGTATCTTTTGGCGGAACAAGCCTGATCATTATTGTCAGCGTTGTTCTTGAGACGATCAAGCAGATCGAATCTCAGATGCTGGTTCGTAATTATAAAGGATTCTTGAACGACTAATGAATCTATAGGAAGAACAATATGTGCCGAAGAAGATATGAGGTACAGGTATGGAAGGGACGAGCAGGGTGACTGGGACGTCCCTTTCTTAAAAATTGGAAAGTGCTTCGGAATGGAGGTAACTATGAAAATTATAATGTTAGGTGCTCCCGGTGCAGGTAAGGGAACGCAGGCTATAATGATCGCGGAGAAATATGGTATTCCGCATATCTCAACAGGAGATATCTTCAGGGCCAATATTAAAAACGGTACCGCGCTTGGTATGGAAGCAAAAGGGTATATGGATCAGGGGCTGCTTGTGCCGGATGAGCTGACGGTGAAGATCCTTATGGACAGAGTGGCGCAGGAGGACTGTGGCAACGGCTATGTGTTGGATGGTTTCCCGAGAAATATTCCGCAGGCGGAGGTATTGGATCGGGCACTTGCGGAACTGGATGACAAGATCGATCATGCCATCGATGTGGATGTGCCGGATGAGAATATCATCAGAAGGATGAGCGGCAGACGCGCATGCATTTCCTGTGGGGCAACTTACCATATCGAGTATATCAAACCCAAGACAGAAGGAATCTGTGATGTGTGCGGGAAAGAGCTGGTGCTGCGGGAAGACGACAGGCCGGAGACTGTTGGCAGGCGTCTGGATGTCTATCACGAACAGACACAGCCGCTGATCGATTTTTATAATAAGAAGGGCATTCTTAAGACGGTAGACGGTACAAAGCAGATGCAGGAGGTCTTTCATGACATCGTAGAGATCTTGAGCGCTCAGGATAAGTAGGAAAAGGATACCTGTGTCTGGAAAGACATGAGGTGCAAGTGGGAAAAGGATACCTATGGTCTGTGTTTGAAAGGACATGAGGTGCAAATCTGAATAGTATCATGGAGAAGAGAAAATGGCTGTAACGATAAAATCTCCGAGAGAAATAGCATGTATGCGGGAGGCAGGAAAACTGCTGGCGGAAGTACATGAGGAGCTTGGTAGAATGATCCGGCCGGGTATATCTACGAAAGAAATAGACAGGATGTGTGAGAAGCTGATCAGAGAGAGAGGATGCACGCCGAACTTTCTGCATTATCAGGGGTACCCGGCATCGGTATGTGTTTCCGTAAATGAAGAGGTAGTACATGGGATCCCCAGAGATTCCCATATCATACAGGAAGGTGACATTGTCAGTCTGGATACCGGTTTGATCTATAAAGGCTATCATTCAGATGCGGCGAGAACACATGCGGTGGGTCAGATCAGCGCGGAGGCGCAGAGATTGTTGAATGTGACGAAGCAGAGTTTCTTTGAAGGCATTAAGATGGCCCGGGCAGGTAACCGTCTGTTTGATATCTCTAATGCGATCGACGCTTATGTTACACCTTTTGGTTATGGGATCGTCAGAGCGCTTGTAGGGCATGGCATAGGCACAAAGCTGCATGAGGATCCACAGATACCGAACTTTGCGCAGCGGAGAAGAGGTATGAAACTGCGGCCTGGTATGACCCTGGCGATCGAGCCGATGATCAATATGGGGACAGCGGAGGTCGAATGGCTTGCGGATGACTGGACAGTTATTTCCATTGACCATTCTCTTTCGGCACATTATGAGAATACGGTGCTGATCACGGATGGAGAGCCGGAAATATTGACGCTGGTTTAAAGGGTAAGAGTCACAGGTAATGGAGGCTGCCATGATAGGAATGCTTGCTGTATCAAAAGCAGGACATGATAAAAGAAAGATATATGTCATAACAGGAGAAGATGACGAATATGTATATTTAGCCGACGGCCGGAAAAGAACCGTTGCGGCGCCGAAGAAGAAAAATAAGAAGCATATTCAGATCATCAGGAAGATACAGACGGAAAGACCAAATGACGGTTACAGCGATCTGGAAATCAAGAGAACAATTAAAATGTATCAGGAGGAAGCAAATGTCTAAGGCTGATGTAATTGAAATCGAAGGAACAGTGATCGAAAAGTTACCCAATACGATGTTTCAGGTTGAGCTGGAGAACGGTCATGTCGTATTGGCACATATAAGCGGTAAACTTCGTCAGAATTTTATACGTATTCTGCCGGGGGACCGTGTAACTTTAGAATTATCACCTTATGATCTTTCTAAGGGAAGAATTATTTGGCGTGACAAGTAAAGAAGTTGTATTTAGTCTTGCCAAATATAGGATTTGGTGATATAATATGAAACGGTCTTTTTTGAAAGGAGGGTTTGAGATGAAAGTTAGATCATCAGTAAAACCGATTTGCGAAAAATGCAAGATCATTAAAAGAAAAGGAAAGATCAGAGTGATCTGTGAAAATCCGAAGCACAAACAGGTACAAGGTTAATCCCGAATATTTTAAGTTTTAGACGGGGTTCTTTTAGATGAGTTTCAAAGATGATCTCAAAGAAATCTTTGTATTATGAGCGGCTGCAGTTACCGTTTTTATCCTGCGTATAGTTATACATTCAGGGAGCGTCATGAATTTTCAGACGCTTATCATAGAGGCGGTACTGATTATAATATAGATAAAAGAGCCTATCGGAGATTACTTTTTGATACCAACGATTGTGTTTGGATAGATCGGAGCGCCTGATCCGATTGGGTAGAACCTACCCCAATCAATTAGTAAAAGCGATTTTATCCGCTTGTGGATAAGATTGTTTGCAAGATTATGAGTATACTGCAGGAAAATCATATGCAGACTCAAAGAAAATGGAGGAAACATAAATGGCTCGTATTGCAGGTGTTGACTTACCTAGAGAGAAACGCGTGGAGATTGGCTTGACTTATATCTATGGTATTGGTAGAGTAAGCGCCAATAAGATTCTGGAGGCAGCTAATGTAAATCCGGATACTCGTGTCAGAGAATTGACTGATGATGAGGTAAAGAGACTTGCCGAGGTGATCGACAGGGATTATATGGTGGAAGGTGATCTGAGAAGAGAGATCGCACTGAACATCAAGCGTCTTCAGGAAATCGGATGCTATAGAGGTATCCGTCACAGGAAAGGACTTCCGGTTCGCGGACAGAAGACCAAAACAAATGCGAGAACAAGAAAGGGTCCTAAGAGAACAGTGGCAAACAAGAAGAAATAAAGTGATCTTAAGAACAGAGATCATGAGAGTGGAGATATGTACAGGAATCATATTTCCGGGCGGTATAACATTCGATGTAGAAAGAGAGAAAGTAGGTTAGTTTATTATGGCTAAAAAAGTTACCAAAAAAGTGACAAAAAAGCGTGTAAAGAAAAACGTTGAACGTGGACAGGCACATATCCAGTCTTCTTTTAACAATACGATCGTTACTCTGACGGATACAGAGGGTAATGCATTGAGCTGGGCAAGTGCAGGTGGTCTTGGTTTTAGAGGTTCAAGGAAATCTACTCCTTATGCAGCACAGATGGCTGCAGAGACAGCAGCAAAAGCTGCTTTGATCCATGGCTTAAAGACAGTGGACGTTATGGTGAAAGGTCCTGGTTCAGGACGTGAAGCAGCGATTCGTGCATTGCAGGCATGCGGTCTGGAAGTGACAAGCATCCGTGACGTGACGCCTGTACCGCATAATGGATGTCGTCCGCCTAAGCGTCGTCGCGTATAGCGATAAAGAGAAGTTCTGATGTGGCAGCATATTCTGCATGAGAATTCTATATTTTGTACAGATAAAACGCAGTAAAGATTTGGAAGAAGGTGTCATTTTGCGCAGCATGTTCTATGCGGAGCAAAATACTTGCACTGTAAACAAAATTATATGAGAGGAGCCAAAAACAATGGCAGTAAACAGAGTTCCTGTATTGAAAAGATGCAGATCACTTGATTTAGATCCTGTTTTTTTAGGATATGATAAGAAATCTAACAGAACATCAGCGAGGGCTGGTAAGAAGATCAGCGAGTATGGTCTTCAGTTGAGAGAGAAACAGAAAGCAAAATTCATCTATGGCGTGCTGGAGAAGCCTTTCAGAAACTACTATAGGAAAGCTGAAAGAATGAAGGGAATGACCGGTGAAAACCTTATGGTCATGCTTGAGAGCAGACTGGACAGCATTGTATTCAGAATGGGATTTGCAAGAACAAGAAGAGAAGCAAGACAGATCGTGGGCCATAAGCATTTTCTGGTAAATGGTAAAGCGGTTCATATTCCGTCTTATCTGGTTAAAGCAGGTGATGTGATCGAAGTAAGGGAGAAGTCCAGATCCTTACAGAGATACAAAGACATCCTGGAGGTGACAGGTGGAAGACTTGTTCCGGAATGGATCGAAGTGGACCAGGAAGCATTAAAGGGAACGG
>CAMWLJ010000156.1 GCA_947175055.1 uncultured Lachnospiraceae bacterium
ATCTTGTAATGTAAAGTTTTTTTCTAACAAAATACCAAAATGGAGGAGAAGAAGATGGCAAAAAAAGTTGTTTTGGCGGGTGCCTGCCGTACAGCTATCGGCACTATGGGTGGGGGCTTGAGCACAACACCGGTAGCAGAGCTCGGCGCAATCGTAATCAAAGAAGCATTGAACAGGGCAGGGGTAGCTCCTGATCAGGTCGATCACGTGTATATGGGTTGTGTAATCCAGGCGGGACAGGGTCAGAACGTTGCACGTCAGGCTTCCATTAAGGCAGGACTCCCGAATGAGGTTCCGGCAGTTACCATCAACGTGGTATGCGGTTCCGGGTTAAACTGTGTTAACATGGCAGCACAGATGATCCAGGCCGGCGATGCCGATATCGTAGTTGCGGGCGGTATGGAGAATATGTCCATGGCACCTTATGCAGTTCCTCAGGGACGTTACGGTTACAGAATGAACAACGGTACACTGGTAGATACCATGGTGAATGATGCACTGTGGGATGCTTTCAATAACTATCATATGATCAAGACGGCTGACAATATCTGTGAAGAGTGGGGCCTGACACGCGAAGAGCTGGACGAGTTCGCACTTAAGAGCCAGCAGAAGGCAGAAGCAGCACAGAAGAACGGCGCTTTTGACAAAGAGATCGTACCTGTTATGGTCAAGAAGAAGAAAGAGATGGTAGAGTTCAAAGTAGACGAGGGACCGAGAGCCGGTTCCACCATCGAAGGACTCCAGAAGCTGCGTGCGATTAATCCGGGCGGATTTGTTACGGCAGGTAACGCTTCCGGCATCAATGACGGTGCGGCAGCTATCGTTGTGATGAGCGAAGAGAAGGCGAAGGAGCTGGGCGTTAAGCCGATGGCAACTTTCGTTGGAGGCGCGCTGGCAGGCTGCAGACCGGAAGTTATGGGTATCGGTCCCGTTCCGGCTACCCAGAAGGTTATGGCCAGGACCGGTTACAAGATCGAAGATTTCGATATCATCGAGGCGAACGAGGCATTTGCTGCACAGTCCGTAGCAGTAGGCAAGGAGCTGGGCATCGATGTTGACAGACAGCTGAATCCCAACGGCGGCGCGATCGCACTGGGACACCCGGTAGGCGCTTCCGGATGCCGTATCCTGGTAACGCTTCTGCATGAGATGGAAGCGAAGGATGCGAAGAAAGGCCTTGCGACACTGTGTATCGGCGGCGGTATGGGCTGCGCTACGATCGTTGAGAGAGACTAAAGTTCTGATTGCGGGATCTGTGGCCGCGCGTTGCTGACCACAATCCCGTTACATGCGCCTTTTCATGATAAGGAAGGCAGAAGCAGCGCAGAAATGAGGAAAATATGGAATTCGTATTATATGAAGTAAAAGGACAGGTGGGTATCATCACCATCAACCGTGAGAAGGCGCTGAACGCCCTGAATTCCACGGTACTGGAAGAGCTGGACAAGACACTGGACGGTGTGGACCTTGATGCGGTTCGCTGTCTGATCCTGACAGGCGCCGGCCAGAAATCTTTCGTGGCAGGGGCGGATATCGGTGAGATGAGCACCCTGACCAAGGCAGAAGGCGAAGCCTTCGGTAAGAAGGGCAACGATGTATTCCGTAAGCTGGAGACTTTCCCGATCCCTGTGATCGCGGCAGTGAACGGGTTTGCACTGGGCGGCGGCTGTGAGATTTCCATGAGCTGTGATATCAGGATCTGTTCTGATAACGCGGTGTTCGGACAGCCCGAAGTGGGCCTTGGCATTACGCCCGGCTTCGGCGGCACACAGAGACTGGCAAGGATCGTAGGCCCCGGTATGGCGAAGCAGATGATCTATACGGCAAGAAACATCAAGGCTGACGAGGCGCTCAGGATCGGTCTGGTGAACGCAGTATATCCGCAGGAAGAGCTGATGGCTGCAGCGGAGAAGATGGCAGCAGGCATCGCGAAGAATGCACCGATCGCAGTCCGCAACTGCAAGAAAGCGATCAACGACGGACTGGAAGCAGGCATGGACGAGGCGATCGTGATCGAAGAGAAGCTGTTCGGCGACTGCTTCGAGACGGAAGACCAGAAGTACGGCATGGCATTTTTCCTGGATAAGAACAAGGAGAAGGTGAAGGAGCCGTTCAAGAACTGCTAAAGCACAGGCTCAGGTCACAAGATACAGACGCTGGGCTGTAAACATAACACAAATCAAGGAGGATATGCACGATGAAAGTAGGTATTATCGGTGCGGGAACCATGGGTTCCGGTATTGCACAGGCATTCGCTATGACAGACGGCTATGAAGTTTGTCTCTGCGATATCAAGGAAGAGTACGCTGAGGGCGGCAAAGCCAAGATTCAGAAGAACATGAATTTCCTGGTGAGCAAGGAGAAGATCACACAGGAGAAGGCTGACGAGATCATGGGCAAGATCACCACAGGTCTGAACGGCATCTGCACAGACTGTGACCTGATCGTTGAAGTTGCTCTGGAGAAGATGGAGATCAAGCAGGCGATCTTCAAAGAGCTGATGGGCATCGTGAAGAAAGAATGCATGTTCGCATCCAATACTTCCTCCCTTTCCATCACAAAGATCGGAAAAGGCCTGGACAGACCGATGATCGGTATGCACTTCTTCAACCCTGCTGACAGAATGAAGCTGGTAGAGGTGATCAGAGGTGAGAATACGCCGCAGGAGATGGTAGACAGGATCACGGCCATCGCTACGGAGATTGGCAAGACACCGGTACAGGTTAAGGAAGCTCCCGGCTTTGTTGTTAACAGAATCCTGATCCCGATGATCAATGAAGCGATCGGTGTTCTGGACGCCGGCACAGCATCTGCAGAAGATATTGACGTAGCTATGCAGCTTGGTGCATCCCATCCTATGGGACCGCTGCACCTGGGCGATCTGATCGGTCTGGATATCTGTCTTGCGATCATGGAAGTACTGTACAATGAGACCAGGGACGAGAAGTATGCGCCGCAGCCGCTTCTGAAGAAGATGGTAGAGGAGAAGAAGCTGGGCAGAAAGACCGGCATCGGATTCTTCGACTATTCCCAAAAATAATAAAACGAGCAGCGCTTCTAAGATCTGCAGCGAAAGCTGCTTTGCGAAGAAGCAGGGAGCTTCGTTTAGGAGAATGCCCAGAATACGGGCATTTTCCGTGTTGAATCAGGATGACGTGCAAAGGAATCCTGAGGTTAATATGAGATCGTAACGGCAGGGAGAGGACGGCGTACTGCCGCGGCGCCTGCTGTTACATGCAACTTAAATAACATGGAGGAATAAAAGATCATGGATTTTACTTTAAGCAAAGAACATGAAATGGCGAGATCTCTTTTCAAAGAGTTCGCTGAAAAAGAAGTAAAACCTCTTGCACAGGAGGTAGACGAGACAGAAGCTTTCCCGAGAGAGACTGTTGAGAAGATGGCGAAGTTAGGATTCCTCGGAATTCCGGTTCCGAAGGAATACGGCGGACAGGGATGCGATCCTTTGACCTACGCTATGTGCGTTGAGGAACTGTCTAAAGTATGCGGTACCACAGGCGTTATCGTATCCGCACACACTTCTCTTTGCTGCGACCCTATTATGACATACGGCACAGAAGAGCAGAAGCAGAAATACCTGATCCCCCTTGCAAAGGGTGAGAAGCTGGGCGCATTCGGCCTGACAGAGCCTGGTGCAGGTACAGACGCACAGGGACAGCAGACCAAGGCAGTACTGGACGGCGACGAGTGGGTACTGAACGGTTCCAAGTGCTTTATCACCAATGGTAAGGAAGCCGATGTATATGTTATCTTTGCAATTACAGGCACGGTTGAGAAGCGCGGCAGATTGACCAAGGAGATCTCCGCCTTTATCGTGGAAAAGGGAACACCCGGCTTTACCTTCGGTACGAAAGAGAAGAAGATGGGTATCCGTGGATCTTCTACATACGAGCTGATCTTCACAGACTGCCGTATCCCGAAGGAGAATCTGCTGGGACAGCAGGGCAAGGGCTTCGGTATTGCCATGCACACACTGGACGGCGGACGTATCGGTATCGCTTCCCAGGCACTTGGTCTGGCAGAAGGCGCGTTGGAGACGACCATCGCTTATGTGAAAGAAAGAAAACAGTTCGGCAGGGCTATCGGCGCATTCCAGAATACGCAGTTCCAGCTGGCTGACATGGCTACGAAAGTACAGGCTGCACAGCTGCTTGTTTACAAGGCTGCTATGGCAAAGGCTACTCAGAAAGTTTACTCTGTAGAAGCTGCTATGGCTAAATTATATGCTGCAGAAGTTGCAATGGAAGTAACCACCAAGGCTGTTCAGCTCCACGGCGGTTATGGCTATATCAGAGAGTACGATGTTGAGCGCATGATGCGTGACGCGAAGATTACTGAGATCTACGAAGGAACAAGCGAAGTTCAGCGTATGGTTATTTCCGGTTCCCTGCTCAAATAAGGAACTGCGGAAGAAGCCATGTAGAAGTAAACGTGAAAGAATAATAAAATAAGGAGAGAAATACAATGAAAATTGTTGTTTGTATTAAGCAGGTTCCTGATACAAAGGGCGGCGTTAAGTTTAATCCGGACGGAACACTCGACAGAGGCGCTATGCTTA
>CAMWLJ010000157.1 GCA_947175055.1 uncultured Lachnospiraceae bacterium
TATATATCATAACGATAAAAACTTCCAGTTTTCTTCAAGTTTTTATTAAGATATTCTTAAAAAGGCTTTCCGTTTCCTTAAACCAGACAACTCTGTCTATAAACAAAAAAATCCGGTATATCTCAAAAAGTATACTTTACTCACAAAGTTCTTCCTGAGATACACCGGAGTGGATCTTACATTTTTCCTCTGTATTTGCCGTCTGTCTGACTTTAGTCTTCTTCTGAATCATGTTCTCACGGAATGCACAGTTTGGCGCATTCCTGACCCTTGAATAGTAACCTTCTCCTGCCTATTGTGCCAGGCTTTTCTTGACCGTATCGGCGATCAGCCGCATCCCGGCCGGTGTGGGGTGCACACCATCTGCAGTCATTTCTGCCATATTTTCCAAGGTAATACCGCATTCCTCCAGATCGATGACCGGAAGCGCCCTGTTCTTGGCGATCAGCCGAATCTGCTCGGAGTATGCCTCGGAAGTCACTTTCTGTCCGTTGACGAAGGAGACGAATGGCTGAGATTCTGTCGTTCCCCAATCGCCCACCGGAAGCAGGGTACAGCAGTAAACCTGTGCCGTCGGACACTGCTCTTTAATCTTATTCAGGATCATGGTGTAGCCGTCACTAAAGCTTTCCACCACACCTTCCTTTACGGCGCGCAGCCCGTCATTGTCCCCGACCGGAGCATTCCCCAGCACATCATTGGTTCCCATATAGACGAGAACGATATCCGGCGCTTCTTCGTCAACTCCCACAAGCTGCGCGATCCTGTGATCACTGCAGCCAACTCCCGGGTCAGCCTCTCTGGAATCTCCGAAACATGTGCTTCCGCTGCTGGATCCGTTAGCGCACAATTCCAACTCCATCTCATCTAACACCATTTTCCACCAGGTCTGCGACACGTCCTGCACCAAGCCGTTCTGGGGATAGAAAACAATGTTCCCTTCCGGAATCCATCCCTCAAACGTAGATATACTGTCTCCCAGGATAGAAACTTCCATCCCTTCCTCCACCGGCTCCGTGTGCTTCTGTTCCGCTGCGCTTTCTTCTCTATTGTCCGTTTCCTCACGCGCCGGCTGCCCTGCCGCCGTACACGCCGACATTGCAAACAGCGACAATCCCAGCAGCAGTCCGGTCTGTCTCTTACATCTATTCCTCATCTTTTCCTCCATTCCGAAGCGTCACAAATTCTTTCGCGCTTCCTGTATAGCCCCACTTCCCTAAGCCGGTTTCATACACGGAGCGCCTGAATCGTCACTTCCGGAACACGGACTGTCTGGCGCCATGCATTTTGTCATGATGTTTCAGCACATCATTCACCGCATCCATACGCAGCCCTGCATCTATGAAATCGCAATACTTACAGAAAGGATAGTTGTGCCGGCCATCCTTCACCGCGTCGCGCAGTTCCCGGTATTTTACACTGTTCCAGCCCTCTTGCAGGGAAACCTTATTCAGATCCGCCAGCTCCGTAGTCTCGAAATTATCACAGCAGCAGATGCCCATCTTACCGTTGGGCATGATCCACATATCCGTGTAGGGCATCAGACAGGTCTCCTTGATCACTTTGCCCTTAGACTGCTTATTCGGCGCGCTGCCGGCGCGGTTCGTCAGCACTTCTTTCAGATATCGGATCTGGATCAGGATATCCACATCCTTGAACTCTTGCGGATGCGCTTTTACATATTCGTATATGACCCGCACGTTGTCATGCATTTTCATATCCAGGCAGTAATTGTTAATGATCAGCTGATCAAGATAGGGCACGATGGCCTTCACCTTGTCCACATTCAGCAAAAGCCCGTTGGTGGACATGAAGATAAAAGCCTCCGGCAGCTGTTTCCTGGCATATTCATGGAATTCCACGATACGCTTGTCCAGCCAAGGCTCGTTATTGCCGTACAGCGTCAGATGCCCCTTGTATCCCCAGTCCCGCAGCTGATCGATAATAGAATAATACAGAGCATCGTCTATCTTCTTATAGGGACGTTTCTCCGCATTGATATTGGCGGTACAGAACTCACAGGTGCTGTTGCAGCGGTTCACCGTCTCCAGATTTACCACCACCGGGTGGGGCGCCTCCTTCTGATCATAAAAATAATCTATATACTTGCGCTGCTGCCGCCTTCTCGATACGAACTGCAGCTTTAAATAGCTTTCACTGGATAATCTGGGCAGATACTTTCTGGCATTCCAACCCAGCACGCCCGCAAAATTGTGTACTCTAATCGCCATATCATTCTCCATTTCCGCACGGTTTCCTCATGCTCCGTTATCTGTCACTCCCCATTGCCAGAGCCGGCTCACCGGCTGCCCTGTACACGTAAACCGTACAGCTGCCGTCCCCGGCCGTATCGCCATCTACCAGCTCCAGACCAACCTCATCTGCATTCGTCAGTTCCAGCCTGGAAAAAATATATTCTCCTCCCAATTCCCGGAAGGCATCTACATCAATATAAATATCATAATCTGTAGCATACACCGTTTTCGTCGCGCTGACAATACTCAGATCCGTTCCCGAATACAGGTAAGCTCTGGCTCCCCAGTCATCATAGTAGATCCTCGTAGCCTCCACTCTCTCAAGCGCCGGCGCGATGATCTTCCGAAAATCTTCCTTATACTGCCGGGCATAGAACCCCAGATAACCGTCCAACGTGGCGATCCCATTGTACTCCAGCACCGCCGGATGGAACCCATAAGCCGCCGACCACTCTCCCTGATAGCCGATCCTTTCCTTCAGCCGCTCAAAAAGCGCCTGGGCATAGAACTGCTCGTAATCAAACTCGTCCACTTCCGTCCCCTGAAAATATTCGTAGGCCCTGTTATGGCAGGTGGCATACAGATCGTTATACCGGTTGGGCGTCAGGATCACCGCCAGCGCCGCCGCACAGACCAGTCCGTTGGCTGCCCACATCGTCCAGATGCCTCTGTCATAGAACCTGATCAGGATCAGGAAAAACGCGGCATACCACAAAAAGGGATTGAAGAAGATCGTCCTGTTAAACTGCCACCCTTTCAGCGGCGGAATAAGCGCCTCCACCAGCCTCCGCAGCGGCCCGAAATCATACAGACCGTACACCACACTGTTAAACAGCAGAAAGAGCATAACGAAATTAAACGGATCCCGAACGATCTGCCGCCACTTTCTTCTGTACAGATACAGGCCGTTGTTGCCGACAAAATAGAGCACGCAGACCGGCAGCGCCACCTTCCCGTGTACCCCGTCAGCATGAAAAATACCGTCTTTCCAGACCGTGCCGATCTCCCGCAGGATCTCCGGCAGCGAAAGATCCGCATTGACGATGCTGGAACGGATCGTTTCTTCCTCCCCGAAAAGCATCTGCCCAAACAGTCTGTATTCACATCCTACATACCCGGCTGCCAGAACGAACAAGGCAGCGACCAGAGGCCACGCCATTTTTCGGTCCCGGATCGACAGCCATACGATGGCAATGACCAGGTAGCCCAGGATAAAGATCCCATGATAAGAGAAATAGGACACCAGCGGATAGACAAACAGTCCCAGATACCACCACATCCCGGCACGTCTGTAGATCTTGATCAGAAGATAGACACACAGCGGAATGGATGCAAACGCGAAACCAAACGCCGGAAAAAACCACACGATACCATAGACAAACCCTGTCATGTAGATGACCGGCCTGTACAGGACACATTTGTCAGGGAACAGTTCCCCCATAAGCAGCCGGAAGGAAAATATCCCCAGCAGTATTTTACCCAAAATACCGAGCACATACGCAGTGTATGTAGGAAAAAGCATATACAGCAGCGTATACAGCGACAGCTCCGACGGGAGGTTGTCTCTGCTGACCCCGCCCAAAAAAGGCACATCCACACCATGCTGCAGAAAACTGTTCGTATTCTTCAGCATCTGGAACTGCGCCAGAAACAGATCCATATTGTCGTGCACCGCAATGTAACTTCTCTCCCCGTATCCGAAGAACACCCCCGCCGTCAGAAGCACAAAACCCACGATCGGGAACAGAAACCAGTATTTCGTTATCCACAGAAACCACCTTTGCTGCGCTAATCTCCTCATACCTTCCTCCGCTGCTCCTTACACTTGTTTATGGCGTATCTTTCTGAATACGAAAATCTTCTGCCCGAAGAAATTCATCACGATAAACATGCACATCCCCAGAAACATGGCTACGTTGTCTACGACCACCTTCGGCTGCGCCGCCAGTACCTTCTCCATAAGCGGCTGTGCCACGCCAAATGCGATCAGATAGCACACGATGATATTGACAGCAAACCGCCAGGGCAGTCCTTTATCCTTATTCTCTACTTTGAAAGTCACCCTGCTGTTGGCATGGTAGGAGAAGACACTGCCGATAAAATAAGAGATGCCGCTGGAAAGCCAGTAGTTCATATGCACCAGATTGTAGAGCACTGCCATGATGGCCCACCCCATCAGAGTATTGATCACACCTACCAGTCCAAAGTGGATCACCTCCATAATAAAATCCTTATATTTTAAGAATAAAGCTTTCATCCTGATTATATCCTTATATCCTGTTTTCCTTCACGCGCAATTAAATTTGCATTTATATGTCT
>CAMWLJ010000158.1 GCA_947175055.1 uncultured Lachnospiraceae bacterium
TGTCATCTGGGTGCACCGAGCTTACGAAATTCCCGCGGCGTCATTCCGGTGGTCCGCTTGAACTGTCTGGAGAAGTAAGAGATATTTTGGAAACCGCAGGCGATAGCGATATCCTGAATACTCATATCGCGCTTGGAGAGCAGGCGTTTGGATTCCAGGATCCGGGTCTCGATGATATAGTTGGTCAGGGAAAAGCCGGTTTCCCGCTTAAAAAGGTGGGAGAGATAGTCCGGATTCAGATAGACCATGGCAGCCAGAGAGTCCCGGTTCAATTCTTCATAGAGATGATTTCTTATATAGGATTTCACGGTGCTGACGGCATTGTCCTGTAAGCGTGCCTGTTCCAGGCACTGTGCGTAGACTGTGAGCATATCCGCGATCTGGTCCTGCAGGGTACGGAAAGAGGAACAGGCCTGATCGGCTGACTGTCTGGCCAGCTGGTCATGCAGTGACACAAAAGCTTCCTCCTGATCTTTGTCTATGCTGCCAAGTACGATCCGCAGGAAATCATAATAGAAGGCGGTCAGCGATTCCCTGGTGACGCCGCCGGAGTGTCTGAGCTGGTTCAGCCAGGCGGCCACTTCCGTGCGCAGCGGTTCTATTTCTCCGGTATGCAGGCATTCGCTCCAGCGATCGACGGGAAGAGTCGGCCGCGTTATGTCTTCTTCCGCTGCAGAGATGCAGGACAGGTCAAATACATGATTCTCGTGGGATACATTTCTGTGGGCTGCCTGCAGCATTTCTTCACACTGAGAGGCAAGACGCTGCATGGACAGCGCTTTTCCGGAGAGGAAGAAATTAAAGGGGACCGGAAAGTGAGGCACAAAATGATCCAGTGCCTGCCGGCATAGCTGTGTAATGCCTTCATGCGTCCGTCCGGCGGCAGGAAGGGGCAGAGCGAAGAACTGCTCCGTGATCCGCACCGTGACGGGAAGTTCCTGGCGGGTGTAAAAATATTCGCGCAGGATATTTTTAAGTGCAAATTCATACAAACTCCGGTCGGTAGAAAAAAGACCGGAAAGATCGGCCTGGATGATCAGGAGGAAGAAAGAGTCGGCGGACTGTTCGGGGTTCAGCTTGCGATATTTTAACTCCAGCAGGATATCCTCCGCACTGGCGGATACGGCGTGGGTAAAAAGATCCAGCCAGAACTGCTCCATCAGGGTAAGTTCGCTCTCTTTCCAGTAGCCGGCATACAGGGTGTTGAGCTGGTCCCGCTTGCGCTTGCGAAGCTGCTCCTGCGCTTTGTCAAGGGCAGCGTAGAGCTGTTCGTCCTCCACGGGTTTGAGAAGATAGTCGCTGCTGGAAAGCTTCATGGCGTTGGATATGTACTCAAACCGGGCATAGGCGGTGAGAAAGATGCATATGGTATCCAGATTGCGGCTGCGGATGGCATTTAACAGTTCCAGCCCGTTTCCGCCGGGCATTTCGATATCGCACACCATAATGTCGATCTCATTACCGGCGAAACAGTCCAGCGCCTGGCTGATATTATAAGCGCAGAAGATCTCATTGATCTCGGGGCGGTTAGTTTCCAGCTTGCGTTTAATACTTTCCACACTGTAGTATTCGTCATCTACTATGAGCAGGTTCATACAGGTACTCCTTTCAAGAGACGATGGCTTTAGTTTATCAGATAGTTATGATCAGGTGTGGGGGGGGGTAAGACCATTTTCCGGTAGGGAATGAAAGGCAGATCGATATCGATCTGGGCCCCGGCCCCTGGGCGGTTTTGGAAGGAAAAGACGGGATCTTCAAAAGCATATCTCGCCCGCAGCAGCACGTTGGTAATGCCGATATGATAATCTTCCACGGCCAGATAATTTTCTATGTTATGCAGTTCGGCCAGTACTTTATCGGAAAATCCTTTGCCGGAATCCCAGATGCTGATGATAAGGCGTTTCTCATCCGCGCGCTGGTAATGGGAGATCTCGATATGTATTTCCAAAAGCTGTCCCATGACGACTTCATATTTAATGGTATTCTCCACAAAGTTCAGGATCAGAAGCGGGATCGCACTGGCCTGCAGGATGCCGTCCGGGCAGTTCAGTGACAGAGACAGGCAGCCGGGATAACGGATTCCCGACAGTTCCACGTAATTGCGTACCACATCCAACTCTTCCCCGAGGGTGACAGTCTGTCCGGAGGAAAGGGTATAGCGGAGGTGCTGGCTTAAATCCCGCAGCATCTTTCTGGCAAGTTCTGGATGGTCGGTCTCGGTGAGCTGATAGGCCGTATTCAGGCAGTTGATCAGAAAGTGCGGGGTGATCTGCTGCTTGAGAAACTGGGCTTCCAGTTTCTGTCCTTGCAGTTTTCGCTCATATACATCGATCTTAAGATCTTTGATCTGTGTGACCATATCATTGAAGGCGGTAGTCATATTCTGGAATTCGTCCAGCTGTCCGCCGGCCGTTATATGGGTCTCCAGATCGCCGGTGCGTAAGTGTTTGATACCGGTGATCAGGTCTGCAACAGGTTTTAAGATCCACCGGTTGAGGAGATGCACAAGCATGCCCCAGATGATCAGGAAGCTGAAACCGACGATCAGCAGTGCGGTATAGAGTGAGGTGCTGGCGCTGTTTATGTCGGTGTAGGGAACGAGCAGTGTGAGATAGGAATCTCCGCTGTTCAGTTTGCGGGATACGGCGAACATTTTCTCGCCGTCAATCTGTTCGCAGGCATAGGGAGCTCCCTTCTGCTGCCGGGGCGGCGTGATGGTGAGGAGCGGCTGGCCGCTGC
The DNA here is from genome assembly GCA_947175055.1 of uncultured Lachnospiraceae bacterium. GTDB lineage: Bacteria > Bacillota > Clostridia > Lachnospirales > Lachnospiraceae > UBA3282. The sequence continues at coordinate 2,740 of CAMWLJ010000158.1, forward strand.
GGTACAGATGACCGTTCGCATCGGAAAATACGAGCCGGGAGTTGTTCTCCTTACCGGTCATGGAATCAAGCAGCGTGTCCAGGCTGACCCAGGCGCCCGTATAGGCATTATCGATGTAGAGGATGCGAAGCAGATAGTAGGAATCTCCTGACTGAAACAGTGTCCAGGAGAAAAAGTCCGGATTTTCCTGCGAGATGGCATCCAGGACGGCCTGCCGGAATGACAGGGTATCTTTCTGGCTGCTGGTGGTGACCAGCTGCTCACTGGCGGGCAGGTAGCAGAAAAATCCGTTTACAGTATAGATGTTCATGGCATTTCTGAAATCTGTCTGCAGCTGATGCAGTGCCCCGAACCAGGTGGTGGTGTTGTACGGTGTATTTTTCAGCGTGAAAAGCGTCGTATTATCAAGCGCCATCGTATAAAGCCAGGTCTCTGTGCGCTCCAGGGTATTGTCCAGATGCTCCTGGTATAAGATCAACATGTCTTCTGTGTTGCGGTAAACATTTTTGCGCAGCAAAGAAAAGGCGGAAAAGTTGTTGTAGGCGACAAGTGTGCTGAAAAAGAAGATCAGCAGCATCAGCAGCAGAAGGATGCGGAATCGAAGGGAATGCGGATGCAGATGAGCCTGTATATTGGCGGGTAAATGGGAGCGTAGGGATTTCATGCTTTCCTCCATACCGAAACGTCACAAATTTGTCGAGTACTGTTGTAAAGGGTGTAAGGTTTCTTATTTATTATACTAGAAAGAAAAGTGGCAGTAAAGACGGGAAGCCAACGACTTTCTTTTTCGGAAGTAGTTTGCTATACTGTTAGCTATAGTAAACGACATAACAAATTTCTGTTGCCGGATCTTGCAGGAGCCATATACGGAAGCGCCTGCAAGGCCGAAAACGAAATTTCTAATGTCGTTAACTATAAGAAACGGTTATGACGGAGAGTTGATCATGGAACGGATATTAGTGGTAGAAGATGACCTGGTATTGAGCACGGGACTTTGTTTTGAGCTGGACGCAGCCGGGTATGTGACGCAGGCGGCTTATAACTGCCGGAAGGCGGAATATCTTGTAGAGCAGGAGAGTTTTTCCCTGGCGCTTCTGGATGTCAATCTGCCGGACGGGAACGGCTTTGCACTGTGCGGGAAGATCAAGAGTCTGCATCCGGAACTGCCGGTGATCTTTCTGACGGCCAATGATCTGGAAGAGGATATGCTGAATGGGTATGACCTGGGGGCGGAAGATTATGTGACCAAGCCTTTCCGTATGCCGATCCTGCTGAAAAAGGTGGAAGTCGCCCTGCGACGCGTCGCTGCAGCCGGCGGGACAGGAGCAGCGTCAGGGAAAACTGCAGAGGGAACGTGTTACCAGGATGATTTCCTACAGCTGGACTTCGAGGCGCTGACTGCCGTGCGGGGCGGGGAGAAGCTGTCGATCACGCCCAACGAATATAAGCTGCTCCGGGTACTTGTGGCCAATGCCGGCAATGTGGTCACCAGACGGCTTCTTTTGGAGAAGCTGTGGGACTGTGACGGGAATTTCATCGACGATCATACGCTGACTGTGACGATGAACAGACTGCGGGCGAAGATTGAAGACGAGCAGCACGGATATATCAAGACGGTACGCGGGATGGGATATATCTGGGAATCTCTAAACAGGTAGTGTTGGTCAGGTCGTTATCGATAGAATTGGAGACGAAGAAATGGGACAGAGAGCGGACAGTGTAATGCGATGGTGTGTGTTGGCGGCGGGAACAGTCATGTTTGGCTGTTTCCTGTATGTGGTGTGGATCTGGGTGCCGCAGGCGAATATCCGCGTCGCGCTGC
>CAMWLJ010000159.1 GCA_947175055.1 uncultured Lachnospiraceae bacterium
TTCTCTTCCGCCGCTTCTGGCTGTCCTGTCGCTTTCTGCGTCTCCACGGACTGTTCCTTCTCCGCCGCCTGCCGCTCTGCCGCTTCCTGCCTGGCTTTCTGCTCAGCTTCTTTCTTCTCTGCATCCCACTGCAGTCGCTCCGCCTTGGCTTCCTCCTCCGTCAAAAGAGAATCCCGCTGATATTTCACCGCCGCATTCCACAGGATCCATTCGTCATATCCCGCGTCGTAAGCTCCTTTGATCTGCGCGCGAATCTGCTGCGGTCCATAACTGATATGCCCCGGTACCCAACTGGCTGTAAAACTTTGCAGCCAGGTTCTCACCCTCGCCCGGTTCTCCTCCGGCAGCGTCGCCAGCTCCTGCACGGAAGCAGAGCAAGCTTCGTTGATCGTCTTATACGGATCCGCATCTGGCACCGCGATCCCGTAGGACCCGTTTCGATAATGAGAGGGATAGACCATCGGACAGATATAATCCAAATGTTCTGCCATCTTCACATAATCCTGACCGACGATCTGCTGATCCGTCTCATTCTCGATCACCGTTCCGAACACATCCGCAGCCACATATACTCCCAGCTGTCTTAACTTCTCATACATATATTCCGTAAATTCGGTGATGATCCCAATCTTGCCAATACGCTCATCCTCCGGTCCGTAATCCACTTCCTCCGTCTTAACATCCGTAGAAAATCGGATATAGTCAAATTGTATCTCATCGAATCCGACCGCAGCTGCCTCCGAAGCGATCTCCACCAAATAATCCCATACGCCTCTTTCATAGGGATTCACCCACGCCAGTCCGCTCTTATCCCGGAAAATCTCGCCGTTCTTTGTGTGCACAGCCCACTCCGGCATTTTCTCCGCCAAATATGGATCCCGAAATGCCACGATTCTGGCGATCAAATAGATGCCCTTCTCTTTACATTTCTTCACCAGCTCCTTAATATCCGGTATATACCCCACTGCAGCCCCGATCGCCTGCACCTGCTCCGACTGCATCTTGTAAGTAACCTTACCCTCATCATTCTTAATGTCGATGACCATGGCATTCAACTCCGTCTGATCCACCAACTCGATCAAATCATCCATCCTGGCGATTCCAGCCACTGGTCCGCTGACATAGATGCCCTTAACCTTGACCGGCTCCCTGCGTGACATCTCACTTTCTGCCGGGGTGGTCACCTTCTCCTTCGTCATTTGCGTTTCCGCTCCGACCTGTCCGAGTAAATTACCACTGACAGCATTCACTCCACCACTTCCCGCATCCTTCGACCTTCCATCCTCTGCAGCTGCTGCCTGCCCTGCATTCGTTTCTGCTCCGACCTCTGCAGCCGTTTCCTGCCCTACATTCTTCTCTGTTCCATCCTCTGCGGCTGCTGCCTGCCCTGCATTCTTCGCCGCTCCGGCCTCTGCAGCTACTCCCACACCCGCACTTACACTATCCGACATCACTTCTTCCTGTGCATTACCGCATCCCCCGCACAGACAAACGATCAGCGCCATGAGTAAAATTTCATACAAATGTTTCTTGCCACTCCACTTTTTCATAAGACTACTCTCTATCCGGCTGCCCGGATTTACCTCCACTCCGATGCTGCCGTCCCCTTCCCTCAATAGCCATATATTTCATAGATCTCTTCCATATAAACGCCCGGTTCCCGATACACGATCAGCGGCTTCTCCACCGTCATCCTCGGCTTTCCGCCCCGGTTCGCCTCGATCAGCACCATATTTGGCTCTTTATCCACAAACGGATACACCAGCTGCATCCTCTTAGGCTCCAATTTATATGTCCTCAAAAGTACAATGATCTCTGCCAGTCGAAACGGCCTGTGCACCATATAGAAATTTCCGCCCGGCTTTAACAGCTTCGCCGTCTGCGCGATCACATCCTCCAGCGTACACAGAATCTCATGTCTGGCGATGGCCTTCGCATCCTCCGGATTAGTCAGCCCATGCTGCGCCGTCATATAAGGCGGATTGCACGTGATAACGTCAAAAGAAGCAGCGTCAAACAGACTCCCTGCCTCTTTAATGTCCCCCGTCACTATAGAAATCTTTGTTTCTAAGCCATTCAGACGCACACTGCGCCACGCCATATCCGCACTGTCTTCCTGAATCTCCAGCCCCGTCAAATGCGCCGCTCCTGTCTTGGCCGAAAGCAATATTGGAATGATACCTGTTCCCGTCCCCAGATCCAGAACCCTGGCGCCATCCTTCACCCTGGCAAATCCAGACAACAGCACTGCATCCATACCAAAGCAGAAACGACGGGTATCCTGAATGATATGATACCCGTTGCGTTCCAGATCGTCTATTCTTTCATTTTCTTTCAGAAGAACTCTATTCTCCGATTCCATACTCATTTCCTGTTATTTCCGACACGGCAAAGAAAGCGCTCGGTCAATATCAATTATCATCCAGCTTCGATTTCGAAGAATCCTGCTTCTCCAGCTTCTCCAATTCTTTTAACTCTGCCTCATTGACATCCATCTTGCGGTTCTTGCCATGTCTTCTCTTGAAGCGGAGCTGATCCACTCGATACTCCTGAATCTCCTTCTCATCATCCACATTCACAATAACCTTCACAAGCTGACGAAGCACATTCACACTGTGCACCTCTCCCTTGTGCCCGTCATCCGTGGTCACGAAGTCCCCCACGTTCGGAAGTCTCCTGTTCAACTCCTCGTAAGTCTCTTCTTCATTTTTCAGGCAGCACATCAATCTGCCGCAAACACCCGATATCTTCGTGGGATTCAAAGACAGATTCTGTTCCTTCGCCATCTTAATGGAAACCGGTGCAAATTCCGACAAATGCGTATGGCAGCACAGCGGCCTGCCGCAAATACCGATACCGCCCAGGATCTTCGTCTCATCTCTGACACCGATCTGCCGCAACTCAATCCTTGTCTTGAACACAGACGCCAGATCTTTCACCAGCTCACGGAAATCTATTCGCCCGTCCGCTGTAAAATAGAACAGCACCTTATTATTATCGAACGTATACTCCGCATCGATCAGCTTCATCTGGAGATTATGCTTTCTGATCTTCTCCATGCAGATCTTAAACGCCTCTTTCTCTTTGAGCTTATTACCGGCCTCCTGCTCATCATCTTTCGGTGTCGCCACCCGCAGAACGGCCTTCAACGGCTGGACTACCTTATCCTCCGGTTCCTCTTTCGGATCCCCTACGACAGTACCATACTCAATCCCGCGGGCCGTCTCCACGATCACATGATCATTCTTTTTAATATTTAACTTGCCCGGGTCAAAATAATATACTTTACCTGCAGTGCGAAACCGCACGCCTATCACTCGTATCATGATCTATCAACCTCCATATTTCTGATTCCCTATATATTTCCACTCTAATTTTCCTTGATCGCCAAGAACAGCAGTTCCATCGTCAGGTCAAAATTAACGTTGGCTTCCAGCCTTTTCTTCGCACTCTGCAACGCATTCACAATCTGTTCTATCCCCTCATACGTACTTCTGTCCGACATTCTCATGATCTGCTGGATATCTTCTTTAAATACCAGGCTGTTCACATCTTTCGTCGCCTTGAACAACAATACATCCCGGTACCAAGCCATCAGAATATCCAGATAATCATTAACATCAAATTTATACTCGGAAATCTTCTTGATCGCTTTAACGATCTCACTTATCTCCATATCATTGATGTTCTTCACCAGCGTGATCGCTTCGTCTTTGACTTTCTCAAATTCTTCACTACTGGCAAGCATTTTAGCCTTGCCGATATTCCCTCTGGCAAAAGCCACGCTGATATTTGCCTTATAATCCGGCACTGCCAATTGCTCCATCAGATATTTCTTGACCAGCCTGTCCGAAACCGGCTTCATGTTCAACACAACGCAGCGACTCAGGACAGTAGGAAGCATCGCCTCTACATTCGTTGTCAAGATCAGGATCACCGCATATTCCGGCGGCTCCTCCAAAGTCTTTAACAGCGCATTCTGTGCCTGCGGTGTCATTTTCTCCCCTTCGTTGATAATATAAATCTTGCGCGGACTGCTGTACGGTTTGATGGCAATATCGCCATTGATCTGTACTCTGATGTCCTCCACACCTATTGTATTAGGCTTCTCATGACTGATATATATAATATCCGGCTGATTATTCCCCAAAGCCTGTTTACAGGAATGACACTCCCCGCAGGGTTCTGTCTCCCCCTTCTCACATTGCAGTGTCATCGCAAAAACCCGGGCAATAAACTCCTTACCGGCATTTCTTTCGCCATTGATGATATATGCGTGTGAAACCTTATTCGTCGCTATCGCATTCTGTAAATGCTCCTTCAGCTGTTCTTGCCCTACAATATCCGTAAATCTTGCCATTTATCAACCCCACCCGTCTTCTGTCTCTTCTATGCCATAGTGACTTTACGTAAAAATGTCCAACAGCAATCCTCTTATCTCCCCAATCTTACTAAGAATTGCCAGATTATCCTGCTCATCCTTTACCAGCTCCTGCGCAAGCTGATCCAGAT
>CAMWLJ010000160.1 GCA_947175055.1 uncultured Lachnospiraceae bacterium
GTACCTTCTTTTTTCCGGCGCTGGTGAAGGAGGGAGCCTTGACGGTGGGCATTTCAACGGACGGTAAAAGTCCGGTGGCGGCGGCCTGGGTACGGGGAAAGATCGCCGGCGCGCTGCCGGAGGGGCTGGGCGACATGATTGACTTACTAGGTCAAATTCGCCCGCTGGTGATGGAACGGGTGACGCAGGAGGCTGACAGGAAGCGGATTCTGGAGAAGTTGTTCCTGTATTGCCTGGATAGGGAGGGCAAGGCAGCGTTGGAGGAACTGACAGCGCTTCTGGCGGGAGAGATTCTGCGGCAGGACAGTTGTATGGGAACGGAGAAGGACAGTGGCCGGCAGGGAAATGGAGAGTGTGATGAATAAGATCAGGATCGGAACGCGGGGAAGCAGACTTGCCCTGAAACAGGCAGCCCTGGTGCAGGAAGCGCTACAGGCGGCGGATGACAGTCTGCAGACGGAGATCGTGATTCTGCGGACAAAAGGGGATATCATACAGGATAAGCCGTTGGCGGAGATTGGTGATAAGGGAGTTTTTGCCTCGGAGTTTGAGCAGGCGCTGCAGGAGGGGCGCATCGATCTTGCGGTGCATTCGGCCAAGGACCTGCCCATGACACTGGCCGGCGGCCTGACCATTGCGGCCGTACTGCCCAGAGCGGACGTGCGGGATGTGCTGGTGGTTCCAAAGAAGGGGCGGATGCCGCTTCTGGCGGGAGAAAGCAAAGAGGCCCTCTGCAGGAGCGGGCGGCAAGCAGATGGGCGGTGCCAGGAAACGGGAAATGCCGGGAACGACAAGGAACGGAACGATTACCAGTGGATGAGACAGATGCAGCAGGAGCAGGACGAAGGCAGCACGGCATTTCGGATTGGCAGCGGCAGCAGGCGGCGGCAGCTTCTGGCCGGAAAGCTGTGGAAGAATGTAGTATGTGAGAATATCCGCGGCAATGTAGATACGCGGCTGCGTAAGCTGCAGGAAGGCGGCTATGACGGGATCATTCTGGCCAAAGCCGGGCTGGATCGTCTGGGGATCGGCTGCAAAGGCAGCGACAGCAGTGGCAGCGGCGATGATGCGTCGGCATTTTACTTCTGTCCCCTGCCGCCGGAATTGTTTCTGCCCGCGGCCTGTCAGGGGATGATCGCGGTGGAGGCCGCGCAGGGTTCGGAGGTGGAAGGCATCTGCCGGCGGATCACGGATGCGGAAACGATGCTTTGTTTTCAGGTGGAACGGGAAGTGCTCCGGCAGCTGTCCGCGGACTGCAGCGAGGCAGCGGCGGCCTGGTGCAGACAGGAGCAGGGCAGATTGATTCTGGATGCCATGTACGCCGGGCACCATGTGAGATATAGCGGCAGAATGAGCCTGCAGGAAGGCAGGCGGCTGGCGGAGCAGGCAGCCGGAGAACTGAAGAAAAAGAGTCAAAGTTGAAGGAAACGAGTCAGATTTGTGCCGCTTCGGAATGGAGGAAAGGATATCTTGAATAAGGGCAACGGAAAAGTATATCTGACAGGCGGCGGGTGCGGCGACATAGAGCTTCTGACCATCAAGGCGGCGGAAGTACTGCGCAGGTGCGATGCGGTGGTCTATGACAGTCTGGCGCCGGAAGCGCTGCTGCGGTGGACGAAGCCGGACTGCGAGAAGATCTATGTGGGGAAGCGTTATGGCAGTCACGCCATGAAGCAGTCGAAGATCAACGACCTGCTGGTGGAGAAAGCACTGGAAGGTAAGACGGTGGTACGCTTAAAGGGCGGCGACCCTTATGTGTTCGGCAGAGGCGGGGAAGAGTTTCTGGCGTTGCAGGCGGCGGGCATTTCCTGTGAAGAGATTCCGGGTATTTCTTCTGCCATTGCGGTGCCGGCGGCAGCAGGCATTCCGGTTACGCACAGAGGGCTTTCGGCGGCGTTCACGGTGGTGACGGGAACGGCGGCCGGGGAAGACGGGCAGGGGCAGAGAGAAGAGCCGGGGCAGAGAGAAGAGCCGGGGCAGGAGGGTAAGTCGGTCCGGAAGAACGGTTTGTGTCTGGACTTTGATACGCTGGCGCGGCTTCCCGGCACACTGGTGATCCTGATGGGAATGCACCATCTGAGAGAGATCGCGGCGGGCCTGCTCTCGGCCGGGAAAAGTCAGGACACACCCTGCGCCGTAGTCATGGAGGGAACGACCGACAGACAAAGATGCCTGCGGACGGTGTTGGGCAGGCTTTATGAGGAAGCAAAGGAGCAGGGCTTTACTTCGCCGGCAGTCATCGTTGTGGGGGCGGTGGCAGGGCTGCAGCTGACAGATAGGTTGTCTGCCGCGGCGGAAGGGAAAGGGATAGAAGGCCGCCTGCTTGCCGGCGTTACGGTAGGGGTCACGGGAACGCCGCATTTTGCGGGTAAGCTGGCGGCCGCATTGGAACAGGAGGGGGCTGTGGTAAAGGACATGAGCTTTATGGAGGTGCGGCAGACAAGGGAGCCGCTGCCGGAGCTTGCGTCGTTTCACTGGCTGGTCTTCACAAGCCCTAACGGCGTCAGCGTCTTTTTCGATAAAATGAGAAGGGAGCGTCGGGATGTGCGCAGTCTTTACGGCAAAAAGATTGCGGTGATCGGGCCGGGAACGGCGGCGACGCTGGAAGAAAACGGACTATATGCGGATTACATGCCGGATTTCTATGATGCGAAGCATCTGGCACAGGGTCTGACAGAGAGGATCCTGCAGGAGTATGCCAGCGGAGAGGGGGCGTGTCCGGCGGCAAAGATGGAGCGGGAGCCGGTGCAGGCGTTGTTTCTGCGGGCGCGGCAGGGGAGTGACAGACTGCCCCTTGTTTTTCAGGAAAAAGGTATTTCCTACGTGGACTATCCGCTTTATGAATTGGGAGTCTGTGAGGAGAAGCGTACCGGGACGGTGGCAGAGTGGGCGGATTACATCGTATTTGGTTCGGCGCTGGGCGTGCGGGCTTATTTTGAAGGACTGGAACGGGAGCAAACGGCAGAAAATGAAGCGGCAGGCTGCAGCACCGGGGAGCCGCTTTCCTGCAGGGACGCTTGTGCCGGGAGCGGTGTGAGACAGAAGTATGTCTGTATCGGTGAAAAGTGCGGGGAAGAATTGCGAAAGCATACGACGGCCCTCTGTCTGACGGCGGAAGAAGCCAGTGTAGAGGCGATCGTGGCATGCATCAGGCGGGACAGAGCGCAATGAGATTGGGATGGGGCGCATGAGATTGGACAGGGCGTATGAGGAGCAGTGCATGCAGCAGGACAGTGGCTCGCAGCCTTTGCAAAAAACTGCTTTGGCATGGCGGTAACAATAGAGGAGAAAAGCGATGTATCGATTCAGAAGGTTAAGGCGGGATGAACGGATTCGTTCCATGATGCAGGAGACGAGGCTGCACCCGAAGAATTTTATTTATCCTGTATTTGTGATAGAGGGAGAGAAGATAAAGAATCCGGTGGCGTCCATGCCGGGTGTTTTCCAGTATTCGGTTGACCGGCTGGATGAGATCATGGAGCAGGTAAAAGAGTCGTCCATCGGCGGCATCATGTTGTTTGGCATTCCGCAGCATAAGGATCCGCAGGGAAGTCAGGCATATGCGGCGGACGGTGTCACCCAAAGGGCGGTCCGTTTTATCAAAGAGCATTATCCGGAGATCTATATCGTGGTGGATGTGTGCTTGTGCGAGTATACGTCTCACGGACATTGTGGCATGGTGTGTGGGAATGAGATCTTGAATGACGAGACGCTGCCGTATCTGGTGAAAATGGCGGTAAGCCTGGTGGAGGCCGGGGCGGATATGGTGGCGCCTTCCGATATGATGGACGGTCGGATCGCGGCTATCAGAGAGGGGCTGGATGAAGCCGGCTTCACGCAGGTTCCGATAATGGCTTACAGCGCCAAGTTTGCCTCTGCTTATTATGGCCCTTTCCGGGAGGCGGCGCATTCTGCGCCGGGGTTCGGCGACCGCAGAAGCTATCAGATGGACTGTGCCAACGGACAGGAGGCGCTGCGGGAGATCGGGGCGGATATCGAAGAGGGAGCGGATATCGTGATGGTAAAGCCGGCGTTGGCTTATCTGGATGTGCTGCGAGAAGCGGCGCTTACCTTTGACCTGCCGCTTGCGGTGTATAATGTCAGCGGCGAATACGCTATGGTGAAAGCAGCAGCCGCCAACGGGTGGATCGATGAGAGGTGGGTCGTTATGGAGAACCTTACGGCCATGAAGCGGGCCGGAGCGAGGGTCATTATTACCTATCATGCATTGGATGCGGTGCGGTGGATATAATATACATAGTAAACTACATAATAAATTTCTAATGCAGTTAACTATAAGAATGTTTCGGCAGGGAGGATAGTGTGAAAAATCCATATGCGGCAGATTTTTCACACACAAATTTGTGCTTGTGCCCAAATTTGCAGACTGAGCAAGAATGGGGGATTAATATGGAGCAACGCAGATCAAAACAACTTTTTGACAGGGCGCAGCAGTTGATAC
>CAMWLJ010000161.1 GCA_947175055.1 uncultured Lachnospiraceae bacterium
AGTGGCTGCATACGCCGGAAGGGCATGGATATCTGGGACTGGAGTATGGGCCGGGTTACTGGCTCTTCATGCTGTGCGGGATGATCTTGCCCTACATACTTTCGATGTATGCACTGATCAGTGTGTGCATCAAGAAGCCGGACTATGCGGCAGAAAGGCAGTATAAACTGATATTGGGCCTCTCTTTTCTGCCGGTAGTGGTGCTGTACCTGTATGTGATGAAGCTGACTTTTGTGTATGACCCTACGCCGTTTGTGCTGGGATTTGTCCTGGCGAGTGTGGTGATCTTGATCTGGAGCAGGAAAGTCTACGACTTCGGCAGTCTGGCATCGGGCAGCCTGTTAGACAGCATGAGTGACGGTGTCATTGCGATCGACATTCATGAGCGGATCGTTAGTTATAACCCTGCGGCAGCAGGAATTTTTCAGGATTTAAACAGCCGTGCCGTCGGGAAGCATATCGAAGAGGTCAGTGATTTTCCACGGGAACTGCTGGAAGAGAACGGGAAGGAAGAGTTCTGCCGCAACAACAGATATTATCATGGACATGCGGAGGAGATTCTTGACAGGTTCGGGGAGAAGAAGGGATATGTCATTCTGATCCTGGATATGACGGATACGAAGAACTACATAGAAGAGATCACGCGTGTACGGGAACAGGCAGAGCAGGCGAACATAGCCAAGAGTGCGTTTCTGGCCAACATGTCGCATGAGATCCGGACGCCGATGAACGCGATCGTGGGACTGAGTGACATCATTATGGAGGAGAGCAAGGGACGCAAGGTATACGAGTATGTCTGTGACATCAAGGCATCTGCCCATAACTTGCTGGCGCTGATCAATGATATACTGGATCTGTCCAAAGTAGAAGCGGGCAAAATGGAACTGATCCCGGCGGAGTATCATGTCAAGTCCTTGGTCAAAGAAGTATTGAATATGATGGATATCGTGGCTTCACAGCACGGGCTGATGGTGGAGAGCGAGTATGATATGACGATCCCTTGTTGCTATATGGGGGATGAGAGCAGGATCAAGCAGATTCTGGTGAATCTGTTGAACAATGCGTTGAAGTTTACTAAGGAAGGGCAGGTTAAGATTTCCGTTTCGGGCAGGCCGGGAGATGAGAAAGGAACGGAACGTCTGATCTTCAAGGTGCAGGATACCGGCTGCGGTATCCGTAAAGAAGACCTCGAACGTATCTTTGAGAATTTCAAGCAGCTTGATTCCAAGCGGAACAGGAGTGCGGAAGGAACGGGGCTGGGTCTTTCTATCACGAGGCGTCTGGCCGAGCTGATGCAGGGTACGATCAGCGTAGAGAGTGTGTACGGGAAGGGTTCCACGTTTACGGTGGAGATCATACAGAAGATCACGGACGAGAGGCCTTTATCAGAAGTTCCGGAGCGGGAGATCAAGACGGAGGAGCCTTTGGAGCCGTTTACGGCCAAAGATTATAAGGTGCTGGTGGTGGATGACAATCTGATCAACAGAAAAGTCGCAAGATCCTTCCTGCAGACCTACGGTCTGGAGATCACCGAGGCCGAAAGCGGAATGGAAGCGATAGAGCTTGTTCACAGGATACAGTTCGATCTTATTTTCATGGATCATATGATGCCTGTCATGGATGGAATGGAGGCGGTGCAGCGAATCCGCAACGACTGCGGCGATAACGGCAGACTGCCCCTTGTCATCGCGTTGACGGCCAATGCCATGGAAGGAGTCCGTGAGAACTTCCTTGCGAACGGCTTCCAGGATTTTCTGGCAAAGCCGCTTGACAGGCGGGCCATGCATAAGATGCTCCTGAAATGGATCCCGGAAGACAGAAGGATGGCGGGCGGATCGTGGATTGAGAATCTGCAGTCCAATAACGATATATTCCGGAAGATTACGATCGAGGGAATTGATACGGACGAGGTAGCCGGGCATTATGCAGGCAGTCTGGAAGAATACAATGAACTGCTGAAACTGTACTGCCTGGACGGGAAGCGTAAACTGAAAGTTCTGCAGGAACTATGGGAAGACCAGGATTACGAGGGCTACGGCATTGAGGTACACGCCCTGAAGAGTGCTTCTGCGAATGTAGGCGCGATGCGGCTTTCCAGCAGAGCTAAGGAACAGGAAAAAGCGGTGAACAGAGGGGATCTTGCCTTCGTGGACAGCCGTGTGACGAAGCTTCTGGCAGAGTATGAAGAACAGCTTGCGCATATCGAGGCATATCTGAAAGAGAATCGGAAACAGGACAGCGCAGCAGTTGAGAAGAAGGAGATCGGCAGGGAAGAACTGCGACAGGAGATCGAGACGGCCTTGAGCAGCCTGGAGGATTTTCAGGCCAAGGAGTGTGCGCATAAGATAGAAGAGATATTGGAGTATCGGCTGGAGGCTGAGACTGAGGAAACGCTCGAGAATGTCAAGGAGCAGCTCCAGTTATATGAAGATGAGGCGGCGGAACAGATGCTGCGTGAATTATTAGAAAAGATAGGATAGGGGGAAAGAACAGATGACATTTAAGTGCAAAATACTGGCGGTGGATGATAACAGTATCAGTCTGGCAACGATCGAGCAGGCCTTGAAGGAGAAATATGAGGTGATACCTTTAAACTCAGGGGTGCGTGCACTGCAGTATTTGAAAAAGAACAAACCGGATCTGATCCTGCTGGATGTACGGATGGCATCGAAAGACGGTGTGGAGACACTGCGCGAGATTCGTGAGATGGAAGACTGCCAGAATATCCCTGTGATCATGCTTACATCTCAGAACGATAAGCATACGGTTTTGGAGAGCTTTATGCTGGGGGCGGATAATTATATTCTCAAGCCCTTTAACGTGGAAGATCTGCATGAGAGAATCGAGAGTGTGCTGAGAAAAGCAGGCAGCAGGAAAAACGCAGATAGCGGTGAGACGTCCTGAGTTTAAGAGACAGACAAAAGAAGTGTGATGATCTATAGGATGTGATATGTGATGGAGCCGGAATTGATCCGGCTCCTGTGCTGTTTTATCATATAGTATCAGGATGTTAAAAGGTAATAATCCTTCATTCCAGCTTGATGCAGAATGCGAAGTATCCTGTTCCGGTATTGAACAATAAGCTGTAGTCAAAGTACTGTGCATAAAAGATCTGCCGGAACTGTTCCGTCGTCATCAGGTGATTGGTTTCCAATTCGTAATAAGAAGACAGATGCTGGTGCTCTCCAATCTGGTCTGCTATATGCAGGGAAAGCTGCCTGACGGTATTTTCAACCATCCGATCTACCTTTTTCAACGGCATGCCAAGCATGGAGCTCACGGCACGCAGCACCAGGCTTTCTTCAAGAACAAGAAAAATCTGTACATGGTTCCCTTCTTTGGAACGGTAAGTCAGCCGGTCAATCAGGCAGTTGCCGAAATCTTCCCCACTGTAATGTTCGCTGACGATTTCCGGGTGTAACCGGAAAATCTCCCGTATGGCAAGTGTCAGTGCATCTTCCAGAGCATCCATGGTTTCCCCGGTGTTATCTTTTTTCCATCTATTTGTAATTTTGCCTGTGATGGCACGATCCTCGATCATGATGTGGGCAGTCAGCCATCCAAGGCAGATGCCGAGAAAATGCTGGATGGATTCCTGCGAATAGTCTGATTCCGTCAGATCCTTTTCAAGAGCGGGCAGTGTCTTATACCGCATATCGTCATGCAGGCGCTTGTGTATTTCATATCCTTCGTAGTTGATCGACTTCATATAGATTTCCTCGTCGGTAAAATGCTCTATGGCATAGGTTTTAAAGTATTTGATGCCTTCGGCACATGCCCATTGTCCGTTATTTTCATCTTCGCTTACATGAATCAGTCTGCGGACGATCGAAAAAAGTTTCCGGTGTGCATTGTCGATGGAATCAACGCCGATGTTGAAATGATTGTTCCATTCTGCTTCTTTCGCCATTTCTGCTCCTTTATCGGTGTGGGAAGGCTAAAATGACAGTGCGTTAGAGTTGGAGGCCGATTAGGCTGTGAACTGTAACGACAGCGCTCCCACGACTGGCCGCCTGCGAAATTGAATCTAATTTCCAGGTGGGTTTACTGATATATTGATATTATATGTCGGGATGTGACGAAGGGTGTCGGATGGAAATGGTTTTAAGTGATATAGTTTGTTATGAGATTGTGAAAAAGGGTGGATTTGATTTGGGGTGTTATTGAAGTGCTGGCGGCAGTTTTGAACTGCCGCCAGCCATCTTGAGTAAACATTAACCGCATTGCTAATTTTTCAATCCACACTTATTTAAGTGACAGAAACATTT
>CAMWLJ010000162.1 GCA_947175055.1 uncultured Lachnospiraceae bacterium
GAAGCTGTGCAAAGGCTGGTATCCAGCAGGAGATTCGTAAGAGAGAGCATTACGAGAAGCCGAGCGTAAGACGCAAGAAGAAGTCCGAAGCAGCAAGAAAGCGCAAATACAATTAAAACATGAGACAGGCCCGGAAGTGATTCCGGGTCTGTTTTTAGGTGTGCGCTTACTGTCTGAGCGTATATGCTTCCGAACTGACTGAGCGTTATTGGCATATCTGTTGTCCCATTACAATATGTATAATACAGAATAGTGTATGGGGAGTGACAGTGTTGAGAGAAAAAAAGAGAACACTTACACAACGGCCTGGTGCATTTGCTGTGCCAAAAAGAAAGCCTATGGCAGCCAAACGAATTACAGCATGGTTTCTTCTGGGGTGTTTCCTGCTATATACAGGGTTCCTGAATTTGTCGATAACGGTGCTGGCAGCGCCGGAAGTGGCTACGCCCTCCTATGTCGTGATGGAGGCCTCTACCGGGCAGGTGATCTGTGAGCAGGATGCGGATACAAGAAGAAGTCCGGCAAGTATTACCAAAATCATGACATTGTTGATCATTTTTGAACACCTAAAGAGCGGACGCATCCGCTTAGAAGATGAGGTCATAACGAGTGCTTATGCGAAATCTATGGGCGGATCACAGGTTTTTCTGGAGGAAGGGGAAGCGCAGACGTTAGACACGATGATCAAGTGTATCTCTGTGGCGTCGGGAAATGATGCCAGTGTAGCGGTGGCGGAGTACATAGCGGGCAGCGAGGGGGAATTTGTCAAATTGATGAATGAGAAAGCCGAAGCTCTGGGAATGCAGAATACGCATTTTGAAGATTGCTGCGGATTGACAGACTCCGATAACCATTATTCATCGGCCAGGGATGTGGCGATCATGTCCAGAGAACTGATCACAAAGTATCCGGAAGTGTTTACATATACGAAGATCTGGATGGAAGATATCGAACATAAGACAGCACAGGGAACCACGCCTTTTACCTTGGCCAGCACAAACAAATTGTTGAAACAATACGAATGGACGACGGGGCTGAAGACCGGTTCTACGTCAAAGGCGCTTTATTGTCTTTCGGCAACGGCCAAGAAAGATGATATGGAACTGATCGCGGTCGTGATGGCAGCGCCCGATCCGAAAACCCGCTTTCAGGACGCTATCACCTTACTCAATTATGGATATAGTGTGAGTCAGATGTATACGGACGAGAATAAGGATCCGCTGCCCGAGCAGAAGATCGAGGGTGGGATCGAGGATGTCTTGTATCTGACGTATGCAGGACCCTTTGAATATCTGGATACCGCAGGCAGTAATCTCAGTGAGATCCAGAAAGAGATCAGTCTGCCGGATATCGTGCAGGCTCCGGTCGCCGAGGGAGATGCGGTCGGAGAAGCAGTTTATAAGTTGAATGGTAACAGAATAGGCAGCGTTTCTATTCTGGCTGCAAAGGGAGTGGAGAAGGCGACCTATAAAGACTATTGGAAAAAGGTATGGATTCTGTATTTGATGAAGCGGTAGTGGGCATTTTAACAGTCCCAGTATTGACAATACAGAACGGAAGTTCGTGGATTGCGGGGATGTACCGGAATGTGGTATACTTTACAGGCTGCGTAATACAGACGTGAATCGAATACAGGAGAGCGACTGCGGCAACAGAGAGGCCAAGGGAAGAACGGCTGCTGAATGAGGAAAATATAATGCTGGAAGGAATTGTGATATTTATAGTGGTTTCGGCCGTGCTGTGTTTATTGGTGGCGGCGTGGGACTGCAACAGATTTATTACGGTGCGGTATGAGATCTTGTCAGAGAAAGTACAACGGCCCTGTAAGTTTGTTCTTCTTTCTGACCTTCATAACAAGTCATACGGAAAAGAGAATGAACGATTGCTTTCGCAGATCGACAGCATATCTCCTGATGCGGTTTTGGTAGCGGGGGATATGCTCACCGCCATAAAAGGTAAGGGGTTTGATGAAGCGCTTTCGTTGATGAGGCGGTTAGCGTCAAAGTATCCGGTTTATTATGGCATGGGAAACCATGAGTACCGGCTGCAATTATATCCGGAGCAGTACGGTGATGTCTACGAGCGCTATGTGACGGGACTTAAGGATGCAGGGATCGAGCCCCTGATCAACCAGAACACTTATCTGCCGGCTTATAATGTAGCGGTCTGCGGTTCGCAGATCGACCGGGAGTATTATAAGAGATTCCACAAGCATCCTATGCCGGCCGAGTATCTTACGAAAATTCTGGGAGAGCCGAGAGCGGATGCCTGTCAGATTCTGATCGCGCATAATCCGCTCTATTTTGAGGAGTATGCGGCCTGGGGTGCAGATGTGGTCGTATCCGGACATGTGCACGGCGGTATCATGCGGCTGCCGTTGCTGGGAGGTGTGTTATCGCCTAACTTAAGTCTGTTTCCGAAGTATGACGGCGGTCGGTTTGAACTTGGTAAGTCATCTCTGCTTTTGAGCAGAGGCTTGGGAACCCATACGGTTCCTCTGCGGATCTTTAATCCGGGAGAACTGGTCGTGGTAGAGATCGTTAAAGGAGACACATAGAAAGGACAAGCTGTTATGGCGATTCCTGTTAAGTTGGAAGTATTTGAGGGTCCGCTGGATCTGCTTCTTCATTTGATCGATAAGAATAAAGTAGATATCTATGACATACCGATCGTAGAGATCACGGAACAGTATCTGGATTACATCAGGCAGATGGAAACGGAAGATATGAATGTGGTCAGTGAATTTCTGGTGATGGCGGCCACTTTGATCGATATCAAGTGTAAGATGCTCCTTCCGAAAGAAGTGAACGAAGAAGGGGAAGAAGAGGATCCGAGAGCGGAATTGGTGGAAAAGCTGTTGGAATATAAGATGTGTAAGTACATGTCCTATGAGCTCAGAGACCGCATGATCGATGCGGAGCGCAGTTTCTATAAGAGCCCGACGCTGCCAAAGGAAGTGGCGGAGTACAGGCAGCCGGTGGATTATGAAGAGCTGATCGGTGATATGACGCTGCAGAAGCTACATGAGATCTTTAAGCAGGTGATGAAACGCCAGGAGGACAAGATAGATCCGGTCAGAAGTACCTTCGGAAATATCGAGAAGGACGAGATTGACATGGATTTGAAGACTACTTATGTGGAAGCATATGTGCGAAGCCACAAAACGTTCAGTTTCCGTAAGCTTTTAGAGAAGCAGAGCAGTAAAATGGAAGTGATCGTCACGTTTCTGGTGATCCTGGAGATGATCAAGACCGGAAGGATCGGTATCGAGCAGGAGGATATATTTGCAGATATTATCATAACGACGAAGGATGTGAGCAGTCAGGAACCGCTGCAGTTGACATCTGTCGGATAATGAGTCTGGTACAGTGAGGAAAACATGGAAAGAGCAAAGGCTAAAGCGGTATTAGAGGCAATTCTGTTTACGATGGGAGATTCTGTGCCTATAGACAGTCTTGCTGCGGTAATTGAAGAGGACAAGAAGACTACCCGGGAGATCCTGGAAGAAATGATGCAGGATTATAGCTTACAAGATAAAGGAATCGGGTTGACGATACTTGATAATGCGGTACAGATGTGTACCAAAGGCGAACTATATGAGTACCTGATCAAGATCGCAAAAGTGCCAAAGAAATTCGTGCTGACGGATACGCTTTTAGAGACGCTGTCGATTATAGCGTACAAACAACCTGTTACCCGGTTGGAGATCGAGCGGGTCAGAGGAGTCAGCTGCGATCACGCGGTCAATAAACTTCTGGAATATGATCTGATCATGGAGGTAGGTAGACTGGATGCACCGGGACGTCCGCTGCTGTTCGGAACGACAGAGCAGTTTTTGCGCAGCTTTGGCGTGAAGTCGATCGAAGATCTTCCGGAACTCAGTGCAGTGCAGGTCGAGGAGTTTAAACAGCAGGCAGAATCAGAGGTCCAGCTGCAACTGGATATATAGTGGCATGTTATATGGTAGTAATGGTTCAGCTTGTTTTAAGTTGACACATATCGACAGTCAGACTATAATACAAATGTGTGATTTCTACATAATAAAACATTTTACAGTGAGAGGGAGGAAATTTCAATGAAGAAATTATCTGTGAAAACTGTGGTGGCGATCGGTATCGGAGCGGCATTGTTTTTTGTTTTGGGTAAGGTTTCGATACCCACACCGGTTCCGAATACCTATATCAGTCTGCAGTATGCGGT
>CAMWLJ010000163.1 GCA_947175055.1 uncultured Lachnospiraceae bacterium
GCCGGGGCCAGGTTCAGCGTCTATCCGTCCGAGTGGTATGAGAATTGTCCGTTTTCGGTCATGGAGTCCCAGGCTTACGGTACGCCTGTGCTGGCCTCCGACCTGGGCGGTGCTCCGGAACTGGTGCAGTCCGGCAGGACGGGAGAACTGTTCCGCGGCGGCGACGTGCAGGATCTCACGGAACATATCAGAGAACTGTGGGAAAACCGGGAATTATGCAGGGAATACAGAGAACACTGCAAAAATATTAATTTTGACACAGCGGCGGAGTATTGTGCTAAAATAGTAAGGAACGTGTATGGAAGAACGGATTCAGTATAATGGCATAGATGTTATCAAGTTTATCATGGCGGTATTTGTCGTGGTGCTTCATACCCATCCGCTTGAAGGAATAAGCGAACCGTTGAACTTTCTTCTATCCGATGTGATCGGCAGGGCGGCGGTTCCCTTTTTCTTTGCTGTGACCGGATTTCTTCTGGAGCAGAAGATGACAGGTGCCAAGGGGCAGACGCGGGAAGTCGTCTGCGGATATGTGCGCAGGATATTGAGCCTGTATGTGATCTGGACGCTCATCTATCTGCCCATCATCGTCTGGGATAAGCTCATTGACGGACAGGGTTCTTTGCAGCATGGGATCTTTACCATGCTGCGTGATTTCCTATTTGCGGGTTCCTATGCACATTTGTGGTATCTTCCGGCGGCTGTGGTGGGTGTGCTCCTGACAGCCGTGCTTACGAAGTATACCAAAGAGCGGAATGCGGCAGCGCTTCTGCTGCTCCTGTTTGGTATGGGCCTGCTTACCCAGTCTTATTTCGGCCTGCTCAAGAACATCCTGCCCGGCGATGGTGTCATGTGGCAGGCGATGAAGGCGGTGAAGAAGATCATGGTTACCTGCCGGAACGGTATTTTCTTTGGCAGTATTTTTATCTATATGGGTAAATGGATCGCAGGACATAAGATCAGGCTTGGCGGCGGCGTGACGGCTGCCGGGCTTATTGTGTCAACGGCGCTGCTTGCGATGGAAGAGAGGTATTTAAGGGAGAGCGGTTTTGTGCGGGAGCAGGATATGTATCTTATGCTGCTGCCGACGGCTTTCTTTCTGACGTTGGCTGCCATACAGCTGCCGGTGAAGGCAGACACGGGTTTTCTCAGGAAGATGAGCATGAATATTTTTTACGTTCATATGATATTCAAGTTTATTTACAGGAAGATTGTGCAGAATAATAATGGAAGCAATGTGGGATTGTTTTTGACTACGTTGACAGGAGCTGTTATCATAGCTTATGTAATGTACCGGGTAGAGACAAAGAGCAGGAAGTAAGGAGAAGAGACAATGTCAAAAAGAACTCTGTATGGAACCGTCATTGTAACCTACAGGTGCAATGCGCGCTGTAATATGTGCGACTGTTTCAGGGATCCTACCAGACCGGATGAGGAGATCACGCTGGAGGATATCAAGAAGCTGCCTGAAATGGCGTTCACGAATATCACCGGCGGAGAGCCGTTCATCAGACAGGATATACCCGATATCGTGCGGGAGCTGTACAAGAAATCTGACAGGATCGTCATATCTACAAACGGCTATTTTACGGACAGGATCATTGCTCTGTGCAGGCAATTTCCGAAAGTGGGCATCCGTATCAGTATAGAAGGGCTGCAGGCTACCAACGATGCGATTCGGGGAATTCCTGACGGATTCAACAGGGGATACCAGACTTTAAAGACGCTGGTAGAGATGAAGCACCCGGATGTGGGCTTTGGTATGACGGTGCAGGATATGAACTGTGAAGACCTGGTTCCGCTTTACAATATAGCCAACGATATGGGGATGGAGTTTGCGACGGCAACGCTGCACAACTCCTTCTATTTCAGGAAGACCGATAACAGGATTGATGATAAATATAAAGTGGCGCAGAACTTCGAGAAGCTGATCAATGAACTTTTGAAGAGCAAATCTCCGAAGAAATGGTTCCGCGCGTATTTCAACCACGGACTGATCAATTATATTTATGGCAATAAGCGGCTTTTGCCCTGTGATATGTCCAGGAATGCGTTCTTCATCGATCCGTTCTGTGATGTGATCCCCTGCAACGGCATGGAGAAAAAGGCCGTCATGGGGAACCTGAAGGAACAAAGCTGGGAAGAACTGTGGAATTCGGACCAGGCGCGCAGGGTAAGGGAGTGTACGAGGAAATGCGAAAGAAACTGCTGGATGATCGGTTCCGCATCGCCGGCAATGCACAAATATATCTGGGTACCCGGATGGTGGGTGATCAGGCATAAATTTCTCAAAGGCGGCAGGTACAGCTTAAAGGAGAACAAATTTATATGAGATTTCTGTATGTAGCCCCACGGTATCATACCAACCAGATGGATATCATGAAAGGGTTGATAGAACATGGACATGAGGTCTGTTTTATCAGCCACTATGCCGCCATCATAGAGGATTATTCCTATGTGACGCCGATCGTGCTGGGGTATTCGAAGCTGTATAAGATACTGGATTATCTGTATGTAAAGGTGATCCGCCGGAAAGATCCTGAGGCGATCGTATTCAAGATACAGCATGGCTTTCCGCCGGTGCGCAGACTGAAGAAGATCATTGCCCGGTTTGAGCCTGACGTGGTGATCCTGCGGGAGCGGTCCGTCTATTCCATGGCGGCCTTTCTGCTCTGCAAAAGGAGAGGGTATCCGTGTATCCTCTATAATCAGAATCCGCTGTGGTCGGAACCGGAGAAAAGGGATCTTGCGCATCGCGTTGTGCGCAGGTTGTCCCCGGCATTGAGAATGACACCTGTTATGGGCGTCAAAAGGCAGGGAACCTCCATTAAGGACAATGACTGTTTCGTTCCTTTCGTGGTGGACCCGCAGCGTGCGCCCGGGGAGAGATCTTACTTTGCGGGTGACAGGATACATATTCTCTGCATCGGCAAATATGAGATCAGAAAGCATCATCTTATGCTGCTGGCGGCGGTGGAGGAGCTGCTTGGGTCCGGGGGATTGTCCGCAGACAAACGGATTCACGTAACCCTGGTCGGGGAAGCGACGAACCATTTTCAGAAGGAATACTTAAGGCAGGTCCGGCAGTATGTGACGGAACATCAGATGGAAGAGATGGTGACGGTGAAGACCAATCTGCCCCGCAGTGCGATGGAAGCAGAGTATCTGAAGGCGGATATTTATGTGCTTCCCAGTACAAGGGAGATGGCGTCGGTATCTCAGCTGGAGGCTATGAGCTATTCACTGCCGGTGATCTGCAGCGACAAAAACGGAACGGCCTGTTATGTGGAAGACGGGGTGACAGGATACCTGTTTAAAGACTGCAGTCAGGAAGATCTGCAGGACAAACTGGGCAGCCTGCTTGCAGACCGCAGGAAGATCCGGGAGATGGGAGCGGCAGGGTATCAGTCGCTTGTGGAGAAGTACAATTTTGATCATTATTATAATGCAGTTATGATGATGCGGGATAAGATACTGCATCATCATGGCATGGAGACAGGCACTGCCTGGAAAGGTTGACCGTGTACAGGAAATGAAACGAAAGATCAAGGATATTCTGGCGGCGATAGTCTATTTTCTATACGAGAGGGACATCCTGCATAATAAAATACGGGTGCATACCATTGAAGAGACGATCGACGAGCTTTTGCAGACCGAGAAGAGCATGGTCCGCTTCGGCGACGGAGAGATCGTGATGATCAAGGGGGTTGACCTAATGCTGCAGAAGGCTTCCCCGGAGATCGGCGAGGGGCTGGCCAAGATACTGGCATATCCGGACGAGGATCTGCTGGTGACGATCCCGGGTATTTTTGATACGCTGTCCGACCACCATAAGGCGAGCAGACAGTTCTGGAGGGATCATCTTCTTTTCTGCCGCAGGACTTATGAACAATATTGTGACCCGAACAGGATCTACTATACGACTTTCGTTTCGCGCTGCTATTATTTTGCCGGCGACCGGACGAATTGCGGCAGATGGTTTGCAAAAATAAGGAAAATATGGGAAAATAAAGACATTGTGATCGTGGAAGGGACAAAAACGCACAATGGCGTCGGAAATGACCTGTTTGACAGCGCCCGTTCCGTTGAACGGATCATCTGTCCCCCCAGTGATGCCTACGGGGCGTTACACGAGATTACCGAGGCGTGTATGCAGTATGGAAAGGACAGGATGTTCCTCCTGTCTGTCGG
>CAMWLJ010000164.1 GCA_947175055.1 uncultured Lachnospiraceae bacterium
GTATTCCGGGCGGAAGGAGAGATCAAGAAGCAGTTTTTTCCGAATGTGCCGATGGTGATCAAGTTCTATGAGCGTTTTCATCTGTCATCCCAGTATGACCCGAAGAAGCTGACGGAGATTTACCGGGACAGCATCCTGTTAGAGCTGCGGGAGTATTCTCCGGTGGAGTACAATCTGTTCAAGAAGGCAGATATTGCTTTTGCGGAGGAGAATACGTTGCAGCTGACCGTAGAGGATACAGTACTTGGCAAAAGCAAGGCGGAGGAGCTGATTAGAATCCTGGAAAAGATCTATAACGAGCGCTGTGGTTTCGCGGTGTCGGTGCAGATTTCTTATAAGGAACATATTACGGGGAAGTATAAGAAGGAGGATGAGCACAGATTGGCCATGCAGGTGGCGGAGATTTCGGCCAGAGCGGGCTATGGCGGCGGCAGGACGGATGGGTATATGGATGGTGCAGAGGCAGGGATGGACACGGGAGTCGGCATAGAAGGTTTACATAATTCTGAATCCGGCTATAGCCAGGGAGTGGCATCCGGTGCGTATCAGGATGAATTTGCACCGTATATGCAGGGAGCGGCCGGAGACCTGGCGCCCGGCCAGTTGATGGCAGAGGGGCAGGAGGCAGCAGGCGGTTTCGATGGCTTTGCGCCCGGGCAGAACGGGGCAGGCAGCTCCATGCAGGGACAGTCCGGGAGCGGGGGCGTTTTACAGGCGCAGTCCGGGGCGGGACAGCTTCTGCCGGGAGAGGGACAGGCAGGCCGTTATGGTGCAAAGTCGTCGTTCAAGGGCGGCAGAAAGGGCGAAGACAGAAAGAAGAGCGATTTCCGGCGGGCGCTGAAACGTTCCGACAATCCGGACGTGCTGTACGGCCGGGATTTTGACGAGGAGTCCATGCCGATCAACGATATCATCGGCGAGATGGGCGAGGTGGTCATCCGCGGCAAGATCCTCAATATGGAC
Source organism: uncultured Lachnospiraceae bacterium (assembly GCA_947175055.1). Classification (GTDB taxonomy): domain Bacteria; phylum Bacillota; class Clostridia; order Lachnospirales; family Lachnospiraceae; genus UBA3282. The sequence goes on from CAMWLJ010000164.1 coordinate 964, forward strand.
AAGCGGGAGATCAAGAACGAGCGGACGATTCTGATCTTCGATGTGACGGACTTCTCCGATACGATGACGATCAAGATGTTTCTGCACAACGATCAGGTGGCGGAGCTGACTGGGGATGTGAAGCCGGGCGCTTTCGTGAAGATCAAGGGCATGACGCTGATGGACAAATTTGACCATGAGCTGACCATCGGTTCTTTGACGGGGATCAAGAAGATACCGGATTTTACCACATCACGCCTGGATACCAGTGTGCGCAAGCGGGTGGAGCTGCACTGTCATACGAAGATGAGCGATATGGACGGCGTGTCCGAGGCCAAGGATATTGTCAAGAGGGCTTATCAGTGGGGGCATCCGGCGATCGCCATCACGGATCACGGCGTGGTGCAGTCCTTTCCGGACGCCAACCATGTCTGGGAAGATCTGTGGAAGGCGGAGAAGAACAAGCGCAAGGAGGCGGGAGATCCGGATCCGGACAAGCAGGACTTTTTCAAGGTGATCTACGGAGTGGAAGCCTATCTGGTGGACGATCTGCATGAGATTGCCACCAATGACAAGGGGCAGGATTTCAGCCAGGATTTCGTGGTGTTCGATATCGAGACCACGGGCTTTTCCCCGGTGGAAAACCAGATCATAGAGATCGGCGCGGTGAAGGTCTGCGGCGGTAAGATTGTGGACCGCTTTTCGGTGTTCGTCAATCCGGAGGTGCCGATCCCCTTCGAGATCGAGAAGCTGACGGGAATCAAGGACGATATGGTGATCGACGCGGAGAAGATCGAGAGCGTGCTGCCGCAGTTTCTCAGCTTCTGCGAGGGGTGTATGCTGGTAGCCCACAATGCCGGGTTCGACATGAGTTTTATCATGGAAAACTGCGACAGGCAGGGAATTGCCCATGATTTCACCTATGTGGACACGGTGGGGATGGCGAGAGTGATGCTGCCGGCGCAGGCCAAACACACGCTGGACGCGGTGGCAAAGACGCTGGGTGTTTCGTTGGAGAATCATCACCGGGCAGTGGATGACGCGGAGGCCACGGCGCAGATCTTCGTCAAGCTGATTCCGATGATGGCAAAGGACGGCATCACTACGCTGGCCCAGATCAACGAGAAGGGTAATTTAAGTCCCGGCATTATAAAGAAACTGCCCACCTATCATGCTATCATTCTGGCCAAAAACAATGTGGGACGGATGAACCTGTACCGGCTGATCTCCCTGTCTCATCTGACTTATTTTGCCAGAAGGCCGCGGATTCCGAAGAGTCTTCTGAACCAGTACCGGGAAGGGCTGATCGTGGGCAGCGCCTGCGAGGCGGGAGAGCTTTACCGGGCGCTTCTGGAGCGGAAGCCGGATGCGGAGATCGCCAGACTTGTGGAGTTCTATGATTATCTGGAGATTCAGCCGCTTGGCAACAACAAGTTCATGATCGAGTCCGAGCGGGTGCAGAATGTAAATTCCATGGAAGATATCATGGAGATCAACCGGAAGATTGTGCGGCTGGGAGAGCAGTTCCATAAGCCGGTGGCGGCTACCTGTGACGTGCATTTCCTGAATCCGGAGGATGAGATCTACCGCCGCATCATCATGGCGGGACAGGGATTCCCGGATGCGGATAACCAGGCGCCGCTGTATTTTCGGACGACGGAGGAGATGCTTCTGGAGTTCGCTTATCTGGGAAGCGATAAGGCCGAGGAGGTGGTCATCACCAACACCAACCTGATCGCGGATATGATCGAGACCATGTCGCCGGTACGGCCGGACAAGTGCCCGCCGGTGATTGAGGACAGTGACAGGCAGCTGACGGAGATCTGTTACAACAGGGCACATGAGCTGTACGGGGAGACGCTGCCGAAGATCGTGGAGGACAGGCTGGAGAAGGAGCTGCACTCCATCATCTCCAACGGGTTTGCGGTGATGTACATCATCGCCCAGAAGCTGGTGTGGAAATCGGTGGAGGACGGTTATCTGGTGGGTTCCCGCGGTTCTGTGGGAAGCTCTTTTGTGGCCAATATGGCGGGGATCACGGAGGTAAATTCCCTGAGCCCTCATTACCTGTGCCCAAAGTGCCACTATTATGATTTTGATTCCGAGGAAGTGAGGGCTTACGGCGGCGGCGCGGGATGCGATATGCCGGATAAGAACTGTCCGCAGTGCGGCACACCCCTTGACAAGGAAGGATTTGATATCCCTTTCGAGACCTTCCTCGGCTTTAAGGGGGATAAGGAGCCGGATATCGACCTGAACTTTTCCGGCGAATATCAGAGTAAGGCGCACAAATACACGGAGGTGATCTTCGGCAGCGGCCAGACTTACCGGGCCGGGACCATCGGTACGCTGGCGGACAAGACGGCTTTCGGTTATGTGCGGAACTATTATGAGGAGCGGGGCAGGCATAAGCGTGTCTGTGAGATCAACCGCATCGTGACGGGATGCACGGGAATCCGCAGGAGCACCGGCCAGCATCCGGGCGGTATCGTGGTGCTGCCGGTGGGGGAGGATATCAACTCTTTTACGCCGGTACAGCATCCGGCCAACGATATGACGACGGACATCGTCACCACCCATTTTGACTACCATTCCATCGACCACAATCTGTTGAAGCTGGATATTCTGGGACACGATGATCCGACCATGATCCGTATGCTGCAGGATTTGACGGGGATAGACCCGGTGACGATCCCGCTGGACGATCCGGGCGTGATGTCGCTTTTCCAGTCAACGGAGGCGCTGGGGATCACGCCGGAGCAGATCGGCGGCTGTAAGCTGGGGTGCCTGGGCGTGCCGGAGTTCGGTACGGAGTTCGTCATTCAGATGGTTATTGATGCGAAGCCCAAGTGCTTTACGGACCTGGTGCGGATTTCCGGCCTGTCCCACGGCACGGATGTGTGGCTGGGCAATGCCCAGACGCTGATCGAGGAGGGCAAAGCTACGATTTCCACGGCCATCTGTTGTCGTGACGATATTATGATCTATTTGATGCAGAAGGGGGTGGATCCGTCTTTATCCTTCACGATCATGGAGAGCGTCCGTAAGGGCAAGGGCCTGAAAGACGACTGGATCACGGCGATGACGGAGAAGGGTGTGCCGGACTGGTATATCGGTTCCTGCAAGAAGATCAAATACATGTTTCCGAAGGCTCACGCGGCGGCCTATGTCATGATGGCCTGGCGCATCGCCTACTGTAAGATCAATTA
>CAMWLJ010000165.1 GCA_947175055.1 uncultured Lachnospiraceae bacterium
AGGGTATACTCCGCAGGGCTTCCGTGCGTGGCAAGGAGCTGCCGGAGGTGCTGCGCCGGGCATTGGAGCGGCAGGCGGCATCTGTTTAAACGACCAGGGCGGAAGCCGCATGGACGTGACCGATGACGTGACGTGTACCTTAAGGGCGGAGGCGCACCATCCCCCGTGTGTGCTGGAGCAGGCAGTATTTGAAAACCACTCTCAGGATACGAGATACACGGGGCCTTTGGAGACCGCGCCCACGGTCAATGCCACCTACGGCATGGGCGGGAACAACCAGCCCTTTGTGGTGGAAACGCCAAAGACGCTGAAAATCCGCGCTGGTGGAGGTTCTGGAGGGAAGGGCGCTCTGATACAGGATGACAAGTCGGCCACCCTTTCCTGCAACAATGACCAGACCGTGTTCGTGCCTTTCTGCAAAGGGACGCGCCCGCACTCCGCGGAGGAAGCGCCCACATGGAAGGACGGGGAAGTGGCAAACACGCTGAATACTTTCGATATAGGAGAGAGCCGCTGCAATGAGCTTGTGGTGCAGGCATTCGGCATCTGCTCCAAAGAGAGCAACGCCATGAAATCCGATAACCCGCACAGCGGTTTTTATGAGGCGCAGACCGCACGGACACTTGACTGTAACTGTAATAATCCGTCCTCGAATCAGGGCGGCATCGCTGTAGTTGCGGTGCAGGGCTCCATGATCGGCAGGGATGATAAGAACGGGCCGCAGGGCAGCGGGGTGAATGAGGACGTGTGTTTCAGCCTGACCGGGGCAGACCGCCATGCGGTGGCATACCCCACCTACTGCACGAGCAAGAATTCCTATTTCATGCGGGCGGAAAAGGAACTGGCAAACACGCTGGTGGCTACGGATTATAAGGACCCGCCGGTAATAAATGATGTGCGGACGGCATCGGGTAAGGATGTATTTGGTACGATCTCCGCGAGCATGGGCTCCAAGCAGTGGCTCGGCAACCAGGAGGCGTTCAGCGGCGACTACCATATCGTAGAGCCGGACTATATCGTCCGCAGGCTCACACCCACGGAATGCGCGAGACTGCAGGGTTTCCCGGACTGGTGGTGTGACGGGCTGGGGACGGATGACCCCACGGAGGAAGAAATGATATTCTGGCGGGAGGTGTTCGAGACCCACCGTAAAGTTATAGGCACCTCCAGTAAACCGAAGTCTGACAGCCAGATACGCAAATGGCTGGAAGACCCCCATTCCGATTCGGCGGAGTACCGTATGTGGGGGAATGGCTGCGCCCTGCCCAATGTATATTTCGTGCTTTGCGGCATTGTGTACTATGCACAGTTCCCGGAATTTTTATTGTGACATTTATTCCGACATTTCAGTTGCTTTTATCCCCGTTCAGAGTGATCTGGTCATGAAAGTATTTTCACAGTATCGGATGAAACGGCTCCCCAAGGTTTTCGCAGACTGTTATACTGGAAGGGCAGGGGAGATTCCGGCATTTAACTGAGTTGCGAACTCGTGAGTGATCTTGGCTGGGCTCATTTTGGCGCACAGTTTCATGTTGCCCTATCGTAGGATTTCTGCATAGGAATAGCACGGGTATTATTATTCCAATCCTTCAAAATGAGCCATCCTGCAGATCTGGACGGATATTTTTTTGATCTACGGCGAGGAGGATATATTATGAAGGATTTATTGGAAGTGTGCTGTGGCTTGGATGTGCATAAGGAGATGATCGCGGCATGCCTGCTGTCAGGCAGCCTGGGGACGGAGCCGAAGGAAGAAGTGCGTGAGTTTTCCACGCTCCTTTCCGGTCTGGAAGAAATGAGGGGATGGCTGAAGGAAAACAACTGCAGGGACATCGCGATGGAAAGCACAGGGGTTTACTGGTTTCCGATCTATAACGTCCTGGAAGCTGGGGCAGAAGAAGATTTCAAATTTAACATTACAGTGGCAAACCCTTACCATATGAAAAATGTGCCTGGGAAAAAAACAGACATTAAGGATTCCAGGTGGATCGCGGGGCTACTGCGGGCGGGGCTTCTGGAGCCAAGCTATATCCCTCCAAGGGAGATCCGTGAGCTGCGCGACTGGACACGGTACCGCAGGACGCTGGTCCAGGAAATGACGGGGCATAAAAACCGGATCGAGAAGCAGCTCCAGGCATGCGGCTTTAAGCTCTCCACTGTTTTGACGGATATTTTTGGGAAGACGGGGATGGATCTGATACGGAAACTGTGCGAGGCAGGATCTATCGATCCGGAAGAAATTCTGAACCTCCTGCATGGGACGGCACGGAAAAAGCTGGATGTCATAAGACAGGCCGTCAATGGCAGGATGGATGGGCATGACAGGGCTTTCCTGTCCATGCTAGTGCGCAACTATGAGCAGTCCCTAAAAGAGATTGAGGATGTGGAAAAAGAAATATATGCGTGCGCACAAAAATATGAAGCGAGCATTGCCCTTTTGGAAACGATCCCAGGGATCAGCGGGATGACGGCGATCACTATGGTTTCTGAACTTGGGACGGATCTGGGCATGTTCCCAACATCTGGGCATCTGTGCAGCTGGGCAGGTGTGGTGCCGGGGGATAATGAGAGCGCTGGAAAGAAGAAATCGAACCGTTTAAAGAAGGGGAACCCTTATGTAAAATGCGTGATATGCCAGTGTGCCTGGGCAGCGACGCGGGCGAGGAAGAATTATCTCAGGGAATGGTTCTACCGGCTGTCCAAGCGTCGGGGGATGAAAAAAGCAGTGATTGCCCTTGGTCATAAACTTCTGGTCATTGTCTACAATATTTTGACTACAGGGGAGGCATACGATGAAAACCGGTTTGCAGAAGTTCAAAAACGCGTAGATGAGTCAAAAAAGATGAAACTGATTGCACAGGCCCGGAAATATGGGCTTGTTTTAACTGACGCCGCTGCAACATGAGTTTTCTGTAAACTATACAATATATATTCATTTTTTAGCCAATTTTTTGTTGTTTTGGATTGGCTTATTTTTGTTGACTTCTTTTGGATGGTATGGCTATATGTGACTACCCGGCAGGGAGTGGCAGGCGGAAGAATGGCAGGACGGGGTTATCGGCTAACCGCCATGGTTTCGTATTATTAATGTAGTACCGAAAGGGAAAACAAAGCCGGAGGGCTTAAAAACGGAGGAAAAAAGGATGAGGATTGAAACGAATGCAGCAAACAGGAAAGATGTGGTAAAGGCGGTCAGCGCCATTTTAGGGCAGCCTTCCCGGTACCTTGGGGTGCCGACCTGCAGCTACCAGATCGGGAACTGCACCATCGACAGGGGCGGCGCAGTGGAGACCGGGGATGAGAAAACAGCGGAGATGGTAAGGGCGGGGCTTCTGGAGCAGGGCCTTATCGACACACCGCAGACGGAGATTGAGGAAACAACGGTCAGCCTCCCGGTGGAGGGAATGACGGCGGAGGGGCTTAAGAACCTTATTTACCTCATCCACAGCAAGCAGTACCTTATCAACAGGGCATTTGCGGAGGAGGTCTTCCGGATTCCTGCGGAACTGGTGGAGGCGCTCGGCAGCGCGGAGATTCCCGATGCGGAAACTTTCCTGCAGACATTCCAGAGCCATGCGGAAGGATGCAGAGGCATCAGCTTCCCGGACGGGAAAGCGGCATTCACCCTCCCCGCCGTCAAAGACCCCGACATGATACGGGCATTCACGCACCTTACAGCGGCGATGGCGCAGCAGGCAAAGGAGCAGAAACGCATCAGGCCGGATGAGACCATCGAGGAAAACGAGAAATACTACATGAGGATATGGCTCCTGCGCCTGGGCTTCGGCGGCGCGGAGGGGAAAGAGGTCAGGAACCTCCTGCTTAAGAACCTGAAAGGGCATTCCGCTTTCCGCACCGAGGAAAACAAACAGAGGTGGCAGGAAGCCCGCCGGAACGAGCGGGAGGCGGCAAGGCTGCAGGCGGCGGTGGAAGCCGCAGGGCAGCCGGAGGCGGAGCTTGCGGGGACGGAGGCGGACGCGGTCCTTATAGAGCAGGTGAACCAGAGTTTTGAAAAGGGAATGGAGTAAACCGCCGCCCGTATTTATACCATAGAAGATACCCGGAAAAGCACAGCAGAAAAGGCTGTAAAACACACAAATTTGCAGCCTTTTCCCCCGAAATCTTTGTGTAC
>CAMWLJ010000166.1 GCA_947175055.1 uncultured Lachnospiraceae bacterium
TTCTTTACTTTCCATATCTTCCTCCATTCTGAAGCGTTTACGCTGAAGACGCGAGTATAATTTAGAAGTTTTCCGAAAAAAATACACCGATTTTGCTCTGCGCTCAAAAGAGTTCCACCTGTGCGGTTGGACGCTTCAAAGAGCATCCAACCTGACTTCCGTATTCGTGGTGAAAAGAATTTGTGACGCCTCAGCACAAATTCCCAGTTATATAACTGATGTAGTATTAAACCTGTATTACTGACGTATCTGACAATAATACTCGTAAGTATCCCTTGTCATGGAATCTATTTTTCCACCCTTGCGGGAAAGATAATCCAGTGTATCATTTAAGATTTTGCACAAGGTCCTGTCCAGATCCTGATATGCCATCTTCCGCACTTCCTGCAGGTTCTGGACATCCGCATAACTTCGTTTGGCCCGTTCTCTACCCGGTTCGATGTAATCCGCAATATAGATGATCTTTTCAAGCGGGCTCATGTGCGGTCTGCCCGTGGTGTGATAACTGATCGCCTGCAGGATCTCTTCGTCGGTAATACCATATTTTTTTCGTGCCAGACAGCTACCGGCCTTCGCATGCAGCAGAGGCGAATGATTTTCCGTCTCGATTTCGGACAGCACTATCTTGTTCTTTCGGCAGAGTGAAAGCTGCTTATGATGACTCATGCACTTGGCACAATCATGCAGCATGCCTGCCGTCAGCGCTTTCTCCACATCCACACCGTGTATCATGGCCAGATTTGCCGCTGTATAGGCAACACCAAGCGTATGCTCATAACGCTTGCGCTCCAGCGTCTGCTCCATTTCTTTCCTGAGTTTCGCAAGATTTGTCGCTTTCATAAATACAGCCCTTTCTCCTCAATATAAGCTTTAACGGATGCAGGGACGTCTGCCTCTATGGAGATGCCCTCCGCGACTTTTTGGCGGATCTTTGAAGAAGAGATGTCCATGTAGTTAATTTTAAGTAAAAAGATGACTGCATGGTACGTCTGTTCCAAATATTCGATCTGCTTCACCATATCCGCAACAGTCTTATCTTCCCGTACCGCCGCCAGTAAACGGCAATTCGCAAAGATTCGCTCCGGCTTCTCCCATTTTGTAATCTGAAATAGATTGTCTGCACCCAGAATAAAGTAATACTCTGTATCCTGATTTTCCTGTTTCAGGCGTTCCAACGTTTCATAAGTGTAAGTATTCCCGGAATGTTCGATCTCCATCGTGGAAAGGCAAAAATATGCTTCTTCCTGCACGGCCAAGGCTGTCATCTCGACACGGGTCTGCTTGGACTCCACCTTCTGTGCCGCCTTCATATAAGGTTCTCCGCAAGGCATGAAAAGAATCTCATCCAGCGCAAACTGTTCTTTCGCCTTTCTGGCAAGTTCCAGATGCCCATTGTGGATCGGATTAAATGTACCTCCCATAATGCCTGTTTTTTTCAACATCGGCCTCCTTACAAATGACACTTTTAAACAACCTTAGTCCGTTATCATTTCGGCAAGATGATCTTTGGATCTTTCTTGTCAGGTCTGTACAGAATGATCTTCTTGCCGATCACCTGTACGACTTGAGAATGTGTTCTCTCAGCCACCATCTGCGCAATTTCATTCGGATCATCAAAGCAGTTCTTCAGTACCGCGATCTTGAGCAGTTCCCTTGTGTTAAATGCTTCTTCAATTCCTTTAGTAAACTCCGGCGTCAGACTGGACTTGCCGACCTGAAAGATGGGAGTTAAGTTGTTTGCCAGACTCTTTAAATAGGCTCTCTGTTTACTCGTCATAATATACCTCTTAGTAATCATTTCAAAAAATACTATCGTTTTATCGTTAATAAAATCAAGAAACATTTATTTATAATAATCAAAGGACAACCCGTACATACGTACCGTATCACCTTCCTCGATTCCCAATGCCTCTAATTGTTCGAGAATACCGTTGTTCTTGAGAAAATTCTGGAAAAATTGAAAACCTTTCTCAGATTCCAGATTGGTGTAGGACAGCATCTTCTCGATTCTTGGGCCTTCCACTACGTAAGCATTCTCCGCCTCGTCATAGACTACAGTATATGGCTCACTGTTCATATCAAAATGAAACTCCGGGAAAAATTCCTGTTCAAATGTCACCGGTTTCGTATCCATCTGTTCCAGTCGGTTGTTGATATCATATAGCAATTCCCGCAGCCCCTGTCCACTGATGGCAGAAATGGGATAGACCGGAATACCCTTCGGCTCAAATTCAGCTTTGATCTTTTCTACGGGATCCTCTTCCGCATAGATCATATCAACCTTATTGGCAGCGATGATCTGCGGTCTTGCTGCGATCTCCGCATTGTAGGCTTCCAGTTCCTTATTGATGGCATAGATATCCTCTATCGGATCACGACCTTCCGTAGAGGCGGCATCAACGACATGTAGGATCAGCTTCGTACGTTCTATATGGCGCAGAAACTCATGACCCAGCCCGACACCCTCCGATGCACCTTCGATCAGCCCTGGAATATCAGCGATCACAAATCCCTTGGCATCCTCCAGATCTACTACACCCAGATTGGGATTCAGGGTTGTAAAATGATAGTTCGCGATCTTCGGCCGTGCATTGGTCACCCGGGACAATAAAGTCGATTTGCCCACATTAGGGAATCCTACCAGTCCTACATCGGCGATCACCTTAAGTTCCAGCAAAAGCTCCAGTTCCTGCGCAGGCTGGCCCGGCTGCGCATATTTAGGAGCCTGCATGGTACTGGTGGCGTAATGTTGGTTGCCATTACCGCCTTTGCCGCCCTTTAGCAGCAAGAACTTACGGTTTTCACCGGACATATCTGTAATGACTTTGCCGCTCTCAAATTCTTTGATCACTGTGCCTTCCGGTACTTTAATATAAATATCCTCACCGCACTTGCCGCTGCAATTACGTTTGTTGCCGTTTTCACCGTTTCCCGCCGCATATTTGCGAACATTCCGAAAATCCGTGAGCGTATTTAATCCCTCATCCACGACAAAATAAACGCTGCCGCCATCACCGCCGTCACCGCCGTCGGGACCACCGTTTGGCACATATTTCTCTCGGCGGAAAGACACATGACCGTCACCGCCTTTACCACTTTTTACAAAAATTCTTGCACGATCTGCAAACATATTTCTCTCCTGCTCTGCATCTTTGAACCCTGCAATCAATTTACATATAGTTATCTGCTATAACGTCTACAAACATGCATACAGGTATTCATCAGAATACGCTCTGCATGAGATATTTAACTTGAAAAAAGGCTTCAAACACCGTCCATCCCTGTGACCAACGATGGACAATGTTTGAAGCCTGGATCAATCCGATTATTTCTCTACAGGATATACGGAAGCCTGCTTCTTGTCTCTTCCCATTCTCTCGAAACGAAGTACACCATCAACAAGCGCAAATAATGTATCATCTCCGCCTCTTCCTACATTAACGCCGGGATGAATCTTTGTTCCGCGCTGTCTGTATAAGATATTGCCGGCTTTCACAAACTGTCCGTCTGCTCTCTTGGCGCCAAGTCTCTTAGACTCGGAATCTCTGCCGTTCTTAGTGGAACCAACACCCTTCTTATGTGCAAAAAACTGAAGGTTCATATTCAACATGGTATTACACCTCCTTAAAATGCAATCTGCAATGTTTCTTGCCGTATTGCTCTTCGATACGGCTCAAACCGAGTACAAGAGAATCCATAAGTACTCTGGAAGTTTCCTGCAAGGGCAAATCGGTAAAAAGACACCGGATCATGCCTCGCTTCTCGTCCGTTACTACATCAATCGCCTCACCGGTTAACTCATCCAGAGAATTGACGGTATTGATGACCAACGCTGAGACCGCAGCGCAGACGATATCTTCGCCATAGGCTGCAAACCCTGCATGTCCCTCACAGATAAATTCTCGATATTCCCCTGCTCTCGTCTTATGAAATGTGATCTTTATCATCTCACACCTCTGCACAAACTCTTATGTCGTAAATAAATTAAGCATTTATTTTGTCGATCTTAACCTGAGTGTATGCTTGTCTGTGACCATTCTTCTTGTGATAGCCGGTCTTTCTCTTGTACTTGTATACGATCACTTTGCGGTACT
>CAMWLJ010000167.1 GCA_947175055.1 uncultured Lachnospiraceae bacterium
CCGATCCTGCGCCTGGAGGACGGTAATCTGGTGATCGACAACCGATCGGATGTGTCATCCCGCGGAGAGATGGTGATCACAGTGGATCCGGAATATACTAAGATCCTGGACGGAGAAAATGGTTATCCGGTGGAAGTGTCGGAGCTTACGGAGGGAGAAGCCGTATTCGTCTATATTGGGCCTGCCGCAACGATGAGTGAACCGCCTATCGTGAATGCCACACTGATCCTATGTAAGATTCCAGGTGATTTGAGGATTCCTGATTACGTGCAGGTGACGGCAATGGAAGAGCAGCCGGACGGCAGCTATCTGTTGTCCGGGAATAACGGAATACAGTATCTGGTACCGATGGATTGTGAGATCCTGCCATATCTGACGCGCAATATCGTGATGCTTCAGGACATTCAGACAGGAAGCAGCTGTCTGCTCTGGAGCGACGAGAAGAGAACGGCGCATAAGATCGTACTGTTCGCGGACGGAGAAGAGAGTGTAAGATAGTATGGGAAACAAGAGAATCAATCTGTATTTATTTTGCAGGAAAATGACGGAATTACTACCGTTTCATACGGTGTTCTATGTGATATCGCAGGGATCAGGGGCACTGATCCCTGCGGCGCAGACTCTGGCAGTCGCCATGTTCATCAACAGCGTATCCACTTCAAATACGACACAGTCTCCCGGTGCAGATGTTATCCTCTCTTTATCACTGATACTGGCCTGTATCTTCTTTCAGAACAGCATACCTGTAATAACACGGGTGGTAAATGCTTCCAAGAGAAACAGGCTTACGTTACATATGAATCATATATTGCTGAAAAAGCAGATGAATCTTTCTTATCAGTATATAGAGGACAATGATACATGTAATTTGATCTATCGTGTCAGGGATAACTGCGTCGATTATTTTGACGAAGGCTATACCAATGTGATCAACAGCCTGGCGCTTTTTATCAAGCTGGCCTCACTGATGGTGATCATTTTCAGGGCAAGCGTGGTAAGCGGTCTTGTAATTCTGGTGATCGTATATCCGTTGCTTTATCTGGCGATGAAGACCGGTAAGGCAAATTATGTGCTGGAACAGGATGCAGAGACGACCAAAAGAAAATATCAGTATATTTTTTCTGTTCTGACAGGTAAAGAGACCGCAAATGAGAGAAATCTGTTTGGGTTCAGCAAACAGATGACAGAAAGATATAACAGATTGTTTGATGCTGCCTTTGAAAAGGAAGCAACGATCATCAATAAGCGCTACGCCAATATGAAGAGTGGTTCCATTATTACATTGATCGTTTCAATCTGTATTATGGCCATCATGCTGCCCAGGTTGTTTAGAAATGAAATATCGGCAGGACTTTATATCGGACTGGCGGGAGCGGTTTTGGATCTGATCCAGAGTATGTCATGGCAATTAGCCGGCATGATGCAGAATTATGCAAAGCTGAATCAGTTTTTTGATGATTATAACCGGTACATGGAACTGGGCGAACAGGCGGGTGCTGAGGAGGAGCCGGAGCAAATGCCCGCGGCAGATGAACCGTCGCTGGCATTCCGGGATGTCAGTTTTCGGTATCCGGGGACAGACAGGTATATCCTGAAGAACTGTTCTTTTACGCTGACGGGCGGATGCAGCTACGCCGTAGTCGGAGAAAACGGCGCCGGGAAAACAACGATCGCGAAGCTGATCATGGGATTGTATGGCGGGTATGAAGGCGACATCCTGATCAATGGCCGCAATGTGAAAGACTATTCTTATGGGGAACTGAAGGGATTGGTGGCCGCGGTATTCCAGGATTTTGCAAGATATGAGCTTGCTGTAAAGGAGAATATCGGCATCGGAAGGATCCCGCACTATTCCCGGACCGGCTCAGAAGAAAAAGAAATCGAGAATATATGTGACGAATTACATATGACGGACTGGATCCGTTCCTTTCCCGACGGATTTGATACCATGCTGGGGAAATTGGAAGAAGGGGGCGTGGATCTGTCCGGCGGCCAATGGCAGAAGATTGCGATCGCCAGATTGCTATACAGCAAAGCGCCCATTAATATACTGGATGAGCCGACTGCGGCTATGGACGCCGTAGCAGAGTCTAAGATCTACGAGCTTTTCCAACAACTGAATATGGGCAAGTTCAATATCCTCATCACACACCGGATGGGCGCCGCGCGCATAGCGGACGAAATTCTGGTGCTTCAAAACGGAGCCGTGGTAGAACAGGGAAAGCATGACCGGCTTATGAGCATAGAAAATGGTGTTTACAGGAAGATGTACGAGAGTCAGAGGCAGTGGTATGAATAAAAAGGGATTTGTATATTATAATCTGGTCGGATTAAAGGTTTTATTTCAGTTAAAGCGAAAATCTATGTGTCTTTACTGCCTCCTGCAGTTAATACACGGACTTTCCTATGTCGCACAGGTCTTTTTGCTGCAGAGGTTCTACGACTCGATTACAGCATATGATTCTGCGGCAGACAAATATAATATTGTAGTGAATCTGATTCTCATGGCCTTATCCTTTTTGCTGGCACAGATCATGAATGGCGTGGCAAACAGCTGCGGGCAGATTCTAAACGAGGCGCTGCAAAAGGGATTGAACGGGATTTTGTACAAAAGAATATCGCTGATGGATTCCGTGGAATTTGAGCATCCGCAGAAGCTGGATATGATAAATAAAGCCGTCAATGGCAGTCAGACCATCTTCTGGGTGAGCACGGCGCTTTTGGATATTGTATTCTTCTACTGCTCCTATTTCGGAATGATGAGCTGCTATCTTTTCTCCATGCAGCCGTTGTTGGCCGTAAGTGTAATTCTGGTGTTTATTCCGAATATTATATCCTATTTTATCCACATGATTTCGTTCCGCAGGCTGGAAAACCAGATCGCGCCGATGCGAAGAAAGACAGAGTCCTTTTCAGGGTATATGACGAAGAAAGAATATGTCAAAGAAACGAGGCATTTAGGCCTGTATCATTTCTTTTGCGAACGCTATGAAAGCACCCTGCGAAAAATAAATGAGCTGAATATGAAACTGCATTACAGGAAAGGTTTCATTGATCTTATCGTCTGCACGATGACCGTACTCTTCTATGGGGGCATTATCTTTATGCTGTACCGCTATGCAGTCATCAGCAAGATCACGCCGGGGACGTTTGCCGCAGTATTGCTTTCCCTGAGACAGTTTTATGGGTTTATGTACGAATTGATAGAAGAGCGTTTTGCCTGGGCTTCTCAGAATGTCATTTCCATTGAGAATTATTTAAAGTGTATTGAAGGCTATCACAACGAGAAGGAATCCTGCCATTATGATAAAGGGATGAATATTGAGCTTAAGAATGTGTGCTTTTCCTATCCTTCCAGTACGAAATACGCGCTGGACCATGTTGATCTGACGATTCCCTACGGTCAGACGATCGCACTGGTGGGCGAAAACGGCAGTGGAAAGTCTACATTATGCTCGGTGTTGGAAGGGATGTATTCACCCGACCAGGGCGACATCATTTTTCATCAAAAGGATACCGGTGAGCTTTCTGTAAAAGGAAAAAGGCGCATCGGCATTTCCGCAGTATTCCAGAAGTTTGTGCAATACCGGATGAGCATAAAGGACAATATCACCATCAGCGATGTGGAGAAAGACAGCTCTGATAAAGATGTGGAAGAAATATGCGCCAACGTAGATATTCAACTGGACCAAGAGGGAATTGATGCTATGCTCGGAAGAGAATTTGACGGAAGAGAGCTTTCCGGCGGACAGTGGCAGCGGACAGCCATTGCAAGGGGAATATATAGGGATTGTGAGCTGATCATCATGGACGAGCCGACTTCGGCCATTGATCCCGTGGAAGAATCAAGACTGTTTGAGAAAATCTACGAATATTCAGGGGAGAAAACAGCGATCATCGTGACACACAGGATGGCGCTTGCAAAATTGGCAGACCGGGTACTGGTCATGAAGAACGGGAAAATAGTGCAGGACGGGACACATGAGCAGCTTATGGAGAAAGAGGGAGAATATAAAAAGCTATACCAGATGCAGATGAAATGGTATATGGAATC
>CAMWLJ010000168.1 GCA_947175055.1 uncultured Lachnospiraceae bacterium
CAACATATAGTGAACTATGAGAAGGAATCATAGAAAACTGCCTATACCAACCTTATCCGGTTCTAAAGAATTGATCGTGGAGTCTCTAAAACTTCCAAAGGACACGATGCTGGGCGCATCGATCGTCACGGTCACCGGGAATAGGGAAGCTTTTATAGAAAATTATAAGGGAATACTGGAGTATACAAAGGAATCCATCGTGCTGCAGGGTAAGAACTGTAAGATCTGTTTTGAAGGCAGGCAGCTGTCGATCGATTACTATACCAATGAAGATATGAAGATCAGCGGCAGTATTGAGGCTGTCCGTTACGTCTAGTGTATGGGGGTGCAGAAATGCTTCATTGGGTACAGTATATCCGAGGCTATGTGAAGATCAAGGTATGGGGATATTCCACGGAAAGACTGCTGAATCTGTGCGGAAATCATGATATTCTGGTGTGGGATATCGTCAATCATGGTGATCATGATACTATGAAGATCAGTGTGCGCGGTTTTTTTGCATTGAAACCGTTGTTGAAGAAGACCGGAACCAGGGCAGCCGTTTTACAGAAATATGGACTGCCTTTTTTTATGTCTAAAATGCAGAAGCGCAAAATGTTTGTTGCCGGACTGCTGGGCTGTCTTCTTTTCTGGGTAATCATGGCAGGTTATATCTGGAATATTGAGATCGAGGGGAATTATGTCCTGACAGAGGATGTGCTGATGGACTACCTGGATGAGAAGGGTGTGCATGTTGCCATGAAAAAGAGCCGGCTGCAGATAGAAGGTCTGGAGAAAGCGCTGCGGGAAGATCATGACATTATCACATGGACATCCGTGCAGGTAAAAGGTACTACGCTTCTGATTCATATCAAGGAAAATGAAATGCCGGACTATGAGCAGAACATGCAGCAGGCACAAGAAGATGGTATCGATCTTATCGCGACCAGGCCAGGAACCGTATCCTATATTATCACCAGAAGCGGTGTGCCGCAGGTGGCGCTGGGAGATACGGTGGAAAAGGGAGATGTTCTGGTCAGCGGTGCAGTACCGGTCTACAATGAGGATACTACAGTCAGAAAATATCAGTTTGTGCAGTCAGATGCGGATATTTTGCTTCGTTATACGGAATCGCTTTCCGTGAAAAGGGATATTCTATACGATGAGAAACTGTATTCCGGCAGACAGAAAGATATGATCACTCTGGGTGTCAATGATAAAGAGTGGGACATTAGATTCGGAAAAGTTCCCTATGAACAGTATGATATCAGTGGAGAGAAGAAACAGGTCCGTCTGCTGGACCGTTTATATCTGCCCTTTTTCTATGGCAGAAAGACGATTCAGGAATATGAGATCGTAAGGAAGAAACATACGGCGGATGAGATGAATAACATCATGCAGGAAGAATGGCGAAAAATTATAGCATCTTTGGATGAAAAAGGGGTACAAATTACTGAAAAAAATGTTACAATAAAAAAGTATGATGATAATTGGGTATTAAATGCCCGTATGCAGTTGGAGGAGGCGGCAGTAGAGTCCGCACCGACTGAGGTCGAACCGGTGGCGCAGGAGGAAGCGCCTGAAGAAGAGAATGCTGAATAGCAGTACACTGCGAAAGAAAGAGGCGGAATAGATATGGAGGAATTTACGATCAGCATCGATATGCCGATGGAACATATGCAGAATCTTTTCGGCAGAGGAGATGCTTATATTAAGAAGATAGAAGACGATCTGCATGTGATGATCGTGGATCGAGACGGATCCGTAAGGATCAGCGGGAAGCGGGATGCAGTCATGAAAGCATCCCATATCGTGCGTGAACTTTTAACCTTATCGGAACGGGGGAACGTTCTGGAAGAACAGAATGTGAATTACGCGCTGGAGATGGAGAAGGAGAGCGGAGAGGATGTTCTTCTGGAGATAGACGGGGACTGCATCTGTCATACGGTAAGCGGGAAACCGATCAAGCCGAAGACTCTGGGACAGAAAAAGTACGTGGATGCGATCAGGGATCATATGATCGTATTCGGTATCGGGCCTGCGGGAACCGGCAAGACTTATCTGGCCATGGCCATGGCGATCACGGCCTTCAAGAACAATGAGGTCAGCCGGATCATTTTGACAAGACCGGCCATCGAGGCAGGTGAGAAGCTCGGATTTCTGCCGGGAGATCTGCAGAGTAAGGTTGATCCGTATCTACGCCCGCTGTATGATGCCCTGTACCAGATCATGGGAGCAGAGAGTTTTGCCCGTAATATGGAGAAGGGACTGATCGAGGTGGCGCCGCTTGCCTATATGCGGGGGCGGACGCTTGACAACGCTTATATTATTCTGGATGAGGCGCAGAATACGACGCCGGCGCAGATGAAGATGTTCCTGACCCGTATCGGTTTTGGCTCTAAAGTGGTGGTGACAGGCGATGCCTCGCAGAAGGATCTGGCACCGGATATGAAGTCAGGGTTGGATATTGCAGCGAGAGTGTTATCTAAGATCGATGATATTGCGTTTTGTAAATTGAGCAGCAAGGATGTGGTAAGGCATCCGCTTGTACAGAAGATCGTCAAAGCGTACGAGGATTTTGAGTCGAGAGAGACAAGACGCAGTGAATTAAAACTGAGAAGCAGGAATAATAATCGTGGAAAAAAGTAAAAACAATCGTATAAAAAGAATCGTAATATTCAGCATTATGTTTGTGGCGGCAGGCGGGATCGCATTTTTCGGAAGTATTCTGAATCAGCCCGGCACCGACAGCCTGATCCGTAATACAGTAATGGTATTGACGGGGACCGGTATTGTTATCTATGCCTATCTGTTAAGTGAAGTGACCGGTTTATTTATCTATCGCAACGAAGGTAAATATGTCAAATTTGCCGTTGTTTATCTTGGAAGCTTGGCTGCTGCGGTTTTTTTCCCGATGCTGCCGGTAACGGGATGGCCGTTTCTTGCAATCTTTGTCTTTCTTGGCGTGTTCAGCAACGGTATAACGGGAATGGCGGCGGGCAGTGTATGTCTGCTTCTGGCAGTTAACTTTACGGGCGGTGATATGACAGTTTTCTGGCTTTATTTTATCAGCGGTCTGGCAGGCATTCTCATGTTCTGCAATCTGAATGATGATTTTCTGGTAGGCCTGCCGGTGGTCGTGTCCCTGCTGGTGCTGATCCTTTGCCTGACTGCCAATGTGGTCCTGTTCTCTAAAGAGCAGCTTGCGCTGGAACAATATACGATTCCGGCAGTCAACGTGATCGTATGCTGTATTCTGCTTCTGATCATACTGAAGGCATTTAGCTCGTCGGTGATCCATAAGGATCAGGAGAAATATATGGAGATCAACGATCCGGAATGTCCGCTTTTAGTACAGCTCAAGAATCTGTCCAAGGATGAATATTATCATGCGATACATACGGCGTATCTGGGCGATCGGATCGCCAAGCGTCTGCAGTTGGATGCGTCCGCCGTTAAGGCATGCGGCTATTATCACAGAATCGGTAAATTAAAAGGAGAAAACAGCTGGGAAAATGTGTCCGCTATCTGCGACGAATACCATTTTCCTGCAAAAACGAAAAGGATCCTAAAAGAGTATGTAGACGGATCCGAGAAGGTGGTGTCAAGCGAAACAATCGTGGTATTGTTCGCTGACTGTATTGTTTCATCCATTCTGTACCTGTTTGAGAAAGACCCCAAGGCGCAGCTGGATTACGGACAACTGATCGACACTGTGTTTAAGAAGAAGCTGGAGACGGACGAGCTGTGGGAGAATCAGATTTCTCTGGCTCAGCTCTATGAGATGAAGAAGATATTTGTGGAGGAGAAATTATATTATGACTTCTTACGTTGAAAATGAAACAGACGTTTCTTTTCCCTTTACCATGCAGGAGATCCTGGAGCAGATCATGGAAACAGTACTGGAGACGGAAAACTGTCCCTATGAGACTACGGTAAATCTTCTTCTTACCGATCGGAATGGGATCCGGGAATACAACAGAGAGTATCGTGATCTGGATAAGGAGACGGATGTGCTGTCGTTTCCGAACATTCCTTTTGTCAAGGCGGGGGACTTTACGATCGTTGAGGAGGA
>CAMWLJ010000169.1 GCA_947175055.1 uncultured Lachnospiraceae bacterium
ATGAGGCGGCGACTTTGGACGGTGCAAACAGGATCCAACAATTCCGCTATATCACAATGCCACTGCTCAAAGGCGTTACCAAGACGAACATTACCATGTGGAGTATCAGTTCTGCGGGCTTCTTCCTTTGGTCACAGTTGTTCTCCATGGTGGTTTCCAATACACAGACTATCACACCGGTAGTATATATGTATCAGAACATCTTCGGAGCCGGTAACAGTATGACGGAGAGAAATGCCGGAATCGGCGCAGCAGTAGGTGTGCTATTAAGTGCCTGCGTGGTATTGATCTTTATTGTCTGCGATAAGATCTTCAAAGATGATGATATCGAATTTTAAAGGAGGGAGTAAGAATGGCTAAAGAAAAGAAAGTGCGCGACCGTGTGAACTGGCACAAAGAATTACGCCTGGCTCCCGGTTATATCATATTAACGTTGTGGGTGTTGTTTACCTTTGTCCTGTTAGGCTGGGTAGTAGGCGCCAGTTTCTCAACGTCCAAGGAGATATTCTCCGGCGGAGTATTTAAGTTTGAGACCGGTATTCATTTGGAAAACTATGTGAAGGCCTGGAGTACATCCAATGTTTCCGTATTCTTCTTGAATTCACTCGTATATGCGACCATATCCTGTATACTGTTGATCGTGATCTGTGCGCCGGCGGCTTATGTGTTGGCCCGTTTTACCTTCCTGGGCAACAAGCTGATCCAGAACGGATTCGTAGCGGCCATGGGTGTTCCGGCGACGATGATCGTACTGCCTCTGTTCGGATTGGTGGCAGGCTGGAATATCTTAAATGTGTCACTCGCCAACCGGGCGGTGTTGATCTTCCTGTATGTGGGTATCAATGTGCCGTATACGACGATCTTCCTGTTGACATTTTTCAGTAATCTGTCTAAATCCTTCGAGGAAGCGGCGGCTATCGATGGATGTCCGCCTATGAAGACATTTTGGAAGATCATGCTGCCGATGGCGCAGCCGGGTATCATTACCGTGACGATTTTTAACTTTATTAATGTATGGAACGAATATTTTATGTCCCTGATATTTGCAAACTCTGATAAAGTAAAATCCGTAGCTATCGGATTGTACGGAATGATCAATTCCATGAGATATACAGGCGATTATGCCGGCATGTTTGCGGCAGTGGTCATTGTGTTTCTGCCTACCTTTATTCTGTACGTATTTTTGTCGGAGAAGATCATTGCCGGTGTTACGGGCGGTGGTGTGAAAGGCTAGGAGGTGCCTGAATGAGCAGAGAATTGTCAGATTTATTACGGATTTCGGAGAAGTTTGCAACAAGTGGGAAGGCAGAGCATGTAGAGCCCCATGGCAATGGACATATCAACGACACCTTCCTTTTGATCTGTCGTCAGGAATCAGGGGAGACGATCAGATATATCCTGCAGCGGATGAATCATGAGGTGTTTAAGGATCCGGCGGGATTGATGGAGAACATTACGGGAGTGACCGCTTTTCTGCAGAAGAAGATCGTGGAGCACGGCGGTGATCCGGCGAGGGAGTCTTTGAATGTGATTCCGCTTAAGGAGGGTGGTTCCTTCTGCAAAGAAGAGGACGGTACTTTCTGGAGGATGTATGGATTCGTGGAAGGCGCGGACAGCTTTGATATCGTGGAGCGGCCGGAGGATTTCTATGAGAGTGCTGTGGCTTTTGGACATTTCCAGAAGCTGTTGGCGGAGTATCCGGCGGAGAGCTTGCATGAGACGATCCCCAACTTCCACAATACGGTCGACCGTTTGAAGAATTTCAAGAAGGCATTGGAAGCAGATGTCATGAAACGTGCCGGAGAAGTGGCGGAAGAGATCAAGTTTGTGATGGACCGGGAGGAGGACTGTCATGTGCTCTGTGACCTGTTGGCGTCCGGAGATATTCCACTGAGAGTTACGCATAACGATACCAAGCTTAATAATATCATGTTAGACCATGTGACGCGGAAAGGCATTTGCGTGATCGATCTTGATACAGTCATGCCAGGTTCTGCGCTGTACGATTACGGCGATTCCATTCGGTTTGGCGCTAATACGGGAGCGGAGGATGAGAAAGATCTGTCGAAGATCTCCTGCGATCTGGAGCTTTTCGCCCTGTACACGAAGGGATTCATCGAAGGCTGCGGAGGATCGCTGACAGCAAATGAGATCAGACTTCTGCCCATGGGAGCGAAGCTGATGACGTTGGAATGCGGTATGCGTTTCCTGACAGATTATCTGGAAGGGGATCACTACTTCAAGATCCATCGTCCAGAACATAATCTTGATCGGTGTCGGACTCAGTTCGCTATGGTCAAAGATATGGAGGATAAGTGGGGGAAGATGCAGGAGATCGTGGAGCAGTATTCATGATCTTCTGGGGATGAGATCGTTGGTGATATATACCATCTCTATAGAATTTTTATATGTCGGAATAGCCTGTCTTTCTTAGGCTTTTCCGACATTTTGTCTTTTCACGGGAAAGGACGTTATTATTTACGGGTCAGGAATGCGCAAAACTGCGCATTCCGTGAGAACATGATTCAGGAGTAAGGGGCTATTGTTGCGAAGCAGCCAGTAATCTGATTGACTTGACTGTATAGATCACGTTATACTTTATATAGTTTTCTATATGGTTTACAGCGTTTATGCAATGACCATAATGGAGGGATTCCAATGACAACAAGGATTGATAATTTAGTCGCTTTCCCTGTAAATGCACAAAGGAACTCATTTTTTGGCGCGCTTTCTTCCATTCTTCTATATCGGAATGCTTATACGGAAGACACGCCATTTTTCTGTGGCAGATACCAGCGTAACTGTATACGATGCAGCAGTTGTAAGAACGAATCTTTTCTCGATAAGCACCACCTTCAAATATATCAGTATTTAATTACGATAACAGGCTGCGCTTATTTCTGGATCGATAAGGAGATTGGTGATTCATACAACAAACAATACATAGCAGAGGAATTTTCAGAGACCGCTCTCGACCGGTTATCTATGGCTTTATATGCATCCGGCTATCATTATGAGTCGATGGATAAGAATACGGAAGAGAATGTTCTGTTTGACAGAATAAAGCTGTCTA
Organism: uncultured Lachnospiraceae bacterium; assembly: GCA_947175055.1. Classification (GTDB taxonomy): domain Bacteria; phylum Bacillota; class Clostridia; order Lachnospirales; family Lachnospiraceae; genus UBA3282. The sequence continues at coordinate 3,074 of CAMWLJ010000169.1, forward strand.
TCGAAAAAGAACAGCCTGTCTTGATCAAATTGGGACTCGGCGATGTGTGGGCAGTGATAACAGGGTACAATGATGCTAAGAATCTGCCATACTTAATGAAAGCCCGCCATTCACCACAGCTTTATAAGGAATGGTATGACAAGCTCAGCAACATTGTTTTCGTGACAGATAAGTATGACAGCAAGATTTCCCTGTCCGAATCTCTCGATCATATGATTCAGCACCTAAATACTGACAGCAGGAATAAGCTGGAGCAAAAGATAGTTCATAAGCTGGAAACAGAGCAGGATGGAAGAAAACTTGGCAAGTGGTTGAATAGAATCAATGGCCTTACTATAGAGACGAGGTGGCATGCATCAGAATGCTGTCGGAATACGCTGGCACCCATGCTTGACAATGAGCAATGCCAGAAATTACTTCTGGAAGCCTCCGGCCTCCATCTCAGGTTCCATGATCAGGCATGGAAAATTTGGGCGCTTCTGGGTGTTTCGCCACAAACTTATTATTGTGTGCCCCACAATATCGATGAATTGTTGGATGGATCCTCTGCCAGAGTTGAACTCAAATCCTTATTTCAAGAATTATTTGCCATAGATCGGCAAGTCTCTCATCTGTTACAGGAATGTTTATCCTTGCTGTGATCGTGTATAGACAAGACTCTCGTATAAATAGGACAAAGAAGGATGCCTACTGTCGGCAGAAGTGAAGTACCCCAACGTGTGGACAGAGGAGAGCTTTGAGGGTGGATAGACTGCGACGGTGGCCGGTTTTAAAAGGACGGCAAAATAAAAAGAACAAAAAGAGACAAAAAGGCGATAAAACAAAAAATTTCTCTTGCGCATTGCTGAAAAATATGGTAATATAGCATTCGTTGAAGTTACTTGTGAGAGAGCAAGAGCGCGCATTGTGAATATCAGGCTCCATGGTCAAGCGGTTAAGACATCGCCCTTTCACGGCGGTAA
>CAMWLJ010000170.1 GCA_947175055.1 uncultured Lachnospiraceae bacterium
AAATACCATATTGTACTTGACACTCTGGATGTGGATTTCTACCTGATAAGCTATGAAAAAGGCGAATTGGTATGCTCACCTTTTCAGAACGAAGTTCTGTTTCAAATTGTGGAGCAGGGTTCCATCAACATTTACTTCATCCGCGATGACGGTACACGCTATGCACTGTCAAACGGGACTACAGACTACTTTCTCGGCGACATGGATATCTTCTATCCCATAAACAACAATATTTATGCAGAAGCCGCCGAAAACCTGACCTGTATTTCCTTTTCCATCGAGAAACACAGGGATACGCTGCTTGCCAATGCCGGATTCCTGACGCTGATCTGCCACAGCCTTGCATCCAAGATCGGCTCCATAACTACCATGGAAGCCGCCCCCGCCTCTCTGACAGAACGTCTTTTCTCTTATATGAGGTATAAATGCGCCGATGAAACTTTAAGAGGTATAGAGCAGGCTGCCTTTCATCTGCATTGCAGCGCAAGGCACCTGCAAAGAATCCTGAATCAGAACGAATCTGCCGGATTAGTCAAAAAGCTTGGCAAAGGAACGTATAAACTGATACAGCCAACCTCCTGACTAGATTGAAAATCCCACATAATACAAAAGGAATCCTCTGCCGGTATTCCGGTGTTGGATTCCTTCTGCTGACTTCTTTCTTACTTTCTGTAATTCACAGATACTGTCACGTAGACAGGCGCTGCGTTAGACCCGCTGTCTTTGAATCTGACTGCAAACTTAAGTTTGTAGGTCTTGTTTGTTTTTGAGGAAGCATTGGGAGAAACATGCAATGTTCCTTTTCCGTCTCCCTCATACTTATACACAAAGGTGTCTGAGCCGTTCGTCAATTCAATACTCTTGATTTCCGGCAGCACTCCCTTCGCCGCCTTAACTTCAATCTCCTTGCCATAAGTGTCTCCGGCAGCGCTCTCGAACAACACTGTCTTAGTCGGATTCACTGCCAGCTTCGGATTGGTTTGCTTCGGCGTGATCTTCACTTTACCGTACTGAACCACACCGCTTTCCAAAACTATTCTGAGCGACAGATTATAGGTAGTCTTTACTTTCAGGATACTGTCGTTCTCTGCCTTGATGACTATGTTTCCATTCTCACATACAGTGGAAAATCTATCCGCATAGCTGCCATACAGATCAACCTTCTTTACTGTATCCGTATAATTCTTAAGGGTAGGCTTAAGAGTGATCTGCGTTCCTTCCCTGTTCAACAGATCGATGCTTCCACTCTGCTTAAGGGTCAGTTTCACAGCCTGCGTGCTCACCGTGACATCCAGTCGACCGCTTACCCGAGCGCCCTTTTGGTCTCTGCCGGTGATCACATAAGTATATTTCGTATTTTTACTGAAGGACGCCTGTTCACGAATACTTACCTCCAGTTTGCCATTCTCAAACGAAATGTTAATTCTATCACTCAGCGCATCATTTGCTGCTTCATTTTTGCCCTCGATAGAAATGACACTGCGTATCTTTCGCTCCGGTTGATTCTTGACAAACAGATCGATCTTCAACGGATCAGCCCTGTCTGCATCGTTCAGGATAACCTTATTATTGGAAAAGCCCATCTCTGGCGCGCTTCCTTTCTTGACCGTACAGGAAGCCGTCGCTGTTACCCCTTCAAACCATCCTTTATTCCTGACTTTAAACTTCAGTGTAGTAGATTTCTTTGCCCTGTCAAGAAGTCTTACCGTTAACGGCTGCGCTTGGGAGGATGCCTCAACTTGCTCGACACCGCTTATCCCTGATTGCAGCTCCATGCTCCATCCGGTTTCCTTTGTGATCTCACTGCCATCTGCCTTAAGATTGAAGGAAACTGTCGTTGTATTCAGTCCCACTTCCTCATATGCAGAACCGGTATACAAAACCGTGCCCGCCGGAACTGCCTGAATTGCCGGAACTTTCTTATTGGCTTTCACCGTAAATGACTTCTTGTAAACTACAGACTTATCATATCCTTCAAAGGTAATCTCAAAGGTTCCTTTCAGCGATGTGCTCCCGTAATTACTCTTATTCAGATTTTCCGTCTTCAGTGTTATGTATTCTGCTTTCAGATCACTGCCCAGAACAAGCTTTGGCTTATTTGAATTCACCCCTACTGACGGTGTATATCTGACCTCGTCAATCTTTGCCTCCGCACTGATCAATATCTTCGTCTCTTCCGCATCCACTTCATACAGATTGACGATATTATCCTGGGTCAGAGTAACCTTCGGAATCTGCTTAACAACGGAGATCGTGAGCGGTAATGTATGCTCCTTCGCGCTCTCACCGGTTCCCGTCTTCACTCGCACGTGCACTTTATATTTTCCTGTCTTGAGGTCTTTCGCTCCTCCGATCTGATATTCCGTAGCAGAATCCGGCATCTTCTCGATCGTAAAGTTAGAGTGACTGCCATCCGCCAATACTACCGAAAGGCCTTCGCCTGACACTTCATACCCATAAGACGGTACTATATGAACCGTTGCCGTGGGTGTATTCTGGTTAAGATTCAGGTTAATGCCAGTCTCTTCCAGTCTCGGCGTACTGTCCTTGACTACAACACGGAAAGTCTTCGTATAACCGCCGTTTTTATTCGCCGTGACAGAAATAACTGCCGCTCCTGTCTCCGTCTTTATCTTAAGTGTCGCCCCACTGCCCTGGCCCTTAACCTCCGCCACCTTGGTGTTGCTGGATTTCCACTGGAGGGAAGGATTATCTATCACTTCATCTTTGCCGTCACGAACCGACGCAGACAATATATATTCCTTCGCTTCCTTCAAATCTTCCAGTTCTATTGGAGAATCGATCGGTACCGTCGCGCCATTCTCTGTTGTTGTAATATCGATGCTGCTCGCAAGCCTGTCGTTGGTCACATTGATCCTGAACGAAGGGCTGCTAATGGTAACTTTCTTATCACCATGTTTCACGGTCAGTTTCGCAGTTACTGACACTGAACCGCTGGAAACTCCGCTCACTGTTGCAGTATTGCCGCTTTTATTCTCCAGCCGTGCAGCAGAACCGGAGATACTCCACTCAACAGGATCATAGCTGCCCTCAGGAAGGTTCCCTCCTGCGGTCTCTATCTCTGCCATCAGGTCTGTATTTGCACCATTCTGCAGCTTAGCTGCACCAGCTATAGAGATGTCCTCTACCGTAATGCCCGTTATCGTAAGTCCTGTTATTACTGCATCCTGATAGCCTTCCCTCTTCACGATCACATCGTAGATTGGCCGTGCGCCGTCTGCAATTGCATACTCTTTGAGACGCCACTCCACTGGTTTCAGTTCATACTCAGTCGGAACAGCAAGTTCAATATCCGCAACTGTCTGGCACACATTTGTCACAACAGTCAGTTTCGATGCATTCAGTTCCTGCAATCTGGCCTTGATCGCTTCTTTCTCTGCTTCAGTCCACTTCCTCAATACTTCTACAGTACATCTGGCTGTCTTACCGCCATCTTCTGTGGTTGCCGTGATCACCGCCGTACCGTAACCGTTTATGGTGACTTTGCCCTGTTCACTTACACTCGCAACTCCTTCGTCAGAGGATGTGAAGCTGACTCTCTTATTCCGCGCCGAACTCGGCCGTACCGTTGCTCTGAGCAAAATCGTAGAATCACTGAACGAGTCTCCCGCCACCGTAATTTTGCTGCGATTCAGGGAAATTCCCGTCACAGACCAACCCGCTCCTCCTGCCTCACGGAAGGGAATCTTGTTTTTCTCCGCATAGGTTTCCGCTGTTGAACCACTGAACCCGTAAATAACTGCTTTAGGAGAATTCTTCAGAATATTATCCCCTATCTTTGTCACTTTCTGCGGAATGTATAAAATCGTCAACTCTTTACAATTCGTAAAGGCATTCGCTTCGATAGTTTCTAAAGAATCCTGCGGATACAGCCACTGCAGACTGCTGCAGTTGGCAAAAGCACTGTTCCCGATGCTCTTCAGATTAACTCCAAACTGCACCTCCTCAAGACTTGTGCAGCCGTCAAATGTAT
>CAMWLJ010000171.1 GCA_947175055.1 uncultured Lachnospiraceae bacterium
TAAGAACTTTTACAACCAAAATGCTCAACCTTCGTCCGATAATTATTTCCAAGATAATAAAAGCGCAGGCTATCCTCTTTTTCATTGATTAGAGTTACAAGCCGATCTTTTAACAACAAAAGCTGTGAAGCGTCCAGGATACATTCAAACACAGAATTCTGAACGCGCTGCCCATAATTGACACATTCTTTTGCAACTTTTCTAAGACGGCTCTTTCCTGCTGCACTCTGCGTCGAGACATCATATGTGATCAATACTAACATTCATACACCTACTTCCATAAAAATGGCGGATACTCATCAACATCACCACGTATTGTACGGGCAAGCAACAGTGCCTGCACATAAGGCACCAGTCCCCACTCGATCTTTTCTTTCAGGTACGGGTGTGTTATGGTCTCTCTTTTGTGCTTCTGCCATGCACCGAAAAACACTTTCCGTCCATCATCATTCAAGAACACAGCCCCATCCTTCTGTTTCTCAAAATGAGCTGCCTGAATCGCTTTCGTGTTTATCAAAGTCAAAACAAATCTGTCGGCTAAAACCGGTCGGAGTTCTTCCATCAGATCCAATGCCAGGGATGTCCGGCCGGGTCTGTCCCCATGCATAAAACCGACATAGGAATCCAGCCCTACACTCGAAAGCGCATTTGCGCAGTCGCCTGCAAGAATTGTATATGCAAACGACAGCAGCGCATTTATATTATCGAGCGGCGGTCTGCGGTTTCTGGTAATAAACGCAAAATCATCCTTCTGGTTTAATATCATCTCATTAAATACTGAAAAATACTGCTCCGCAGCTTTTCCTTCTATTCCCCGAAGTTCATCCAGATGCAGTATACTGTCTATCTTCGGCAGCGTATCATACAGGAAATCAGATATCTTTTTAAGCTTTTCAGCATCTACCCGATATGCATGATCACGCAAAGTGCGCTCTATGCTCCATCTGCTGTTAAAAACTTTTCCGACAATCATATTTTTAGCATATCTTACACTTTTATCATCGTCATCCGATATACGATATTGCTCTTTTCTCAGCAGCACATTACCGTATTCTTTTCCGCTGACCCTTGCCCAAAATGCACCTCTGGGCGAAAAGAAGCTCATACCGATCTTCCGCTCTGCACAGGCGCCCATCAACGCCGGACTGCTGCCTTTGTATGTAAAACAGATAATGTTTTCCAGAGTATGAAGTGGAAACCTTCCGAGCGTTTTCTCCCCATCCTGTATCACAACGTTTTCTCCGTCAAGCGTTAAATAGCAGCTCTCTGTCATAACATATAAGGTATTCAATAATTTTCGCACGTCAATACTCCTGCCATTTTCAAATACTATGATCCCAAAATAATTTAATCATCTGCCTTTATGCCTTTTTCAATATAATCCCGCACTTTTACTGTCTTTTGCAGTTTTGGCAGGCATAGATTTTCCAGTGAACATGCCTTACACTTCTTTGTCGGCTTTACATTCGGCGTATATCCTCTTTGAAACAGCTCATGCATTTCCTTCGCCGCATTTCTCACTTCTTCCCGCAGGCTGTCCGTAAAGTCCACGTGGCTACGCCGTCTGTTCTCTCCATAATACAGATACCCGTCCTGCACATATACCTGCAGCATTTCTTCGAGACACATTGCCTGTGCACATAGTTGCAGTTCGTCTGCATTATTTTCTTTCGGCGTCCCACGCTTATACTCTACAGGTATCGGTTTCCATTTTCCATCATACCCAAATAGGCTGACACCGTTTTCATCGTGATGAAATTCTACAACGTCACACTGTCCGCTGAGTCCAAGGTTCCGCGATGAAATACGCATCCCTCTTATGATCAGCAAGTCTCCTCTTTTTTCAAAAGAAGCGGCATCATGCGCTTTCTTATGCATCAGTTCACCGGCAGTTGTTCTATAATTTTCAGCCCATTGCTGCTCAATATGTATCATGGCCCACTGCTTTCTGCAAAACGCAAAGTGCTGAATACCGGAAAGCATCAGATAATCTTCCTCACCATACATGCTTAAATCCCTTCTATCTCCTCCAATACCAGATCCGGTAAAGAAGCAACTTCAATATGATAGTCTTCAAACTCCTTCGGATCATCTGTCTTCGCTGTAATGTCAATCAGTCTGTGAACTTTCGCAGATGAATATTGTCCCATAGGGCAGTTATGCCTCCACCAATACACCTTGCATACTTCCATGCTTCCGTCAGGTCTTGCCGATGAACTGTCATTTACAAACAATGTACGCAGAGCTTCTTTGATCTTCTCCGCATCTTCATCGCTGAATCCTGTTTTGCTGGCAAGCTGGTGATTGATGCTGCCCTTTATGACATACAGGGCCGAATATATTTTATGTTTCATGCCCATTGTGTCGGACGATTTTTTCTCTTTGGTCTCACTGTTGACACTTTTTGTGATCTGCATACTGTCAATCGAAACCGGCAGTACACTGAAAGCCGAGTGAACCGAAACCGGTCCTCTCACACCTACGGACACACTGTCATCTTTAAAAGCAAACACCTGGCCAAAACTTCGAACATCGATCCACTTCTCACAGGCTGCTCTGGCATAGGCATCCTTATCTTTATCCTTCAATGCTTTCTGCATGTCGGTATTGCTTTTCGCCCGGTCGGCAAGACTCCTGCAGCCGTCATCGGCGCGTTCATCGCTCTGCACGAAAATAGCTTCCCCCATATCCTGGAGCCGGTTTCTGATCTTTCTCTTAATGCACACATCCGATATTTCTCCATACCCGTCATAAGTCTCTCTTGGTCTGTTGCCATTAAGCGGATCTCCATTCGGATTTGCATTTTTAACCATTACCAGAACCTCAAAATCAATTTTGTTTGTAAATTCACTCATAATAATACCCTTGCCTTTCTCCTTATTTTCTTCCATGTCTGCGTATGTATGACAGTATCTTACGGTTGACCTTCCGTACTGTCCTTTTTCTGAAACGACTTTTTCATATACTCGATCTGCTGATAATATCCCGGTAAATACAGTTCCGTTAATGCTGTATTGTCAAACTGACCCTCCGCAAACTGCGTCATGATCTCACCGGTCCATTCCTCGAATTTCTTCCGCTCATAATCATTTAATTTTCTTTCATAGGCGATCAGATTTTCTCTGATCGTCTTTGAGGTTCTGGCCGGTCTGCTGCTGTAGGCATTCCAATAGCGCTTCGCATTCGTTGTGCGCCCCTCCTTTACCTTACCGTTCTCGTCACGTTCATACATCGCCCGCTGTTCCATATAGTCATATACGGCCAGCAGTCTTCCGAACAAAACATTTCGATCCTTCCCATTGTCTTGCAGGAAATTATCCATTGTCATGTTTCCCCTTTCATAGTTAAATCTTATCATTGCACATGTAACACACAGCACATCGTTATACCAGATAAAGTCACTCATTGTCTGCGGCATGGAGGCCCGCCGCACCGCTGCTCTGATGATATCCTGCGGGATTTTGCCCTTTTTTCCGGTTATGCATGGCAGCAACCGCATTATCGTTGCCCTGATCAGCTTTCCGTCTGCCTCCAGCCATTCCGTCCTCTGCACGCCATATGCCGCCAACGCCATATCTCTGGGTGATGGCGTGCACTCGCAGGTAATCCGTCTTCTGCTTTCTTCCGTATTGCCTGCCTTAATGCTGCGCCGCCAGTTACAGTGCTGCTGCCAGTTTATGATCGCATTTATATATTGGTCCCCGCCCATCTCATCATAATACACCATTGAAAGCCTGCCGGTAGTAGCCGCATCCAGCGCTATGACTGCTATTTTATCTTCTGTTCTGATTTTTCCGGCATATCCGTTTACCGCATTTTTAAACTGTTGTGCAAAATATTTGCCCGTATCGTATTTGGCGATATCCACGGTCTCGTATGTATCCAGATTATCAAAATCAAAGTCAAACTCGTCAATCCCATGCCAGGCATTGACCGAATCCTTCATCATGTCCGGCACCTGCTG
>CAMWLJ010000172.1 GCA_947175055.1 uncultured Lachnospiraceae bacterium
TTAAACGGCGCCGGCAGTTCATTGGCATGATTGGAGTAGTATCGCACAAGCGGGACCGTCAGATCATAGCGCAGTCCTCCATCCACCAGATCGTCTTCATTCTGCGCTTCCTGCAGACGCAGCTTCTCACCACGCTTTAAGATCTTAAAGATCAGTTTCTCGTTCTCACCGCCAGCCTTGCAGTTCAAATTCGCAAGATTCTCCACACAAGGTGTCTCGATGGATGTAAACCCAAAATTCCCATAAGTTTCCTTGATCACACTGATGACATAGTCACGGATCTCCATCTCCTCCGGTAGAATATCCTTCATCCCGGTTACCGGTTTCTTACTGAGTGCCATATTTACCTTCTTATCCTTTCTCACACTATTACTGGTACGATTTTACACTTTTTGCAGGAAATTTTCAAGGAAAAAAATATTTACCCGCATTTATCCGCAGAACATAAACTCAAAGCGGCTCCCTCTGCATCCCCAATGAATGTTGAGATTACTCAGGAAGGTGATCCCCTTCCCATAGATATCGTCATCTTTCCATTGGCTGGAGCTGTCATAGTGTTTCGGATCAAGAAGCAGACTTCCACCTATCTTAGTCGGGTACACCGAGGCCATAAGGAACATCATCGAAGAATATCCCTTTCTGCGATCCATGATCTCTTCTTTGATTCCCTCCATGTCTCCCTTGCCGTTCCAGGCATAGCCCGAACTGCAATACACAAATCCCCTGGGCGGCGCCATATTCTTATCGATCATGCCAATATTGACCGCATCCGGCACATTCCTCTGCCATACAACGGCACTCCACACACCGTTGTAGGTAATGCCGCCGTCCAGCGTAAATCTGGTGTTCTCCTCTACATACTTATAATCCACATGCTCCACGCCGTATTCGTCCGCCAGCTCATCCGCAGTATCCCGAAAAAGTTCCTGCATCTTTTCACATGCATAGTACCAGTCTGCATTATAATAGATCGATCCGTTTGGGCTCACCCCGTTATGTTCCATCAACTCCGTGCCCTCTTTCCGGTTCTGCGCACACGCATTTCTGGTATTAGCCCTGCTGAAATGCTCGTATAATCCCGCCAGATATCTTGTGGCAAGCGCAGTGCCGTCTCCGGTCCGCAGCACTGCCTCCGGTTTCCCCATACTTTCGGCATCTTTTGCAGTCGTCCCCATATAGTGATAGAAGTATTCCTTGAAAATATCCTTCACCTCATCCCGGCTCAATTTCCCGTCATAATAATCCTGCATCACCTCATAAGTCTCGTAAAACATCCGATTCTCGAGCGGAGCGATCCTACTGCCCGTCTGTGTCTTCAACATATTCTTTACTTCTTCATAGTTATCTGCATCCGCCGAAATCTTATAGGAATCTACAGAGAGTTCCACACAATCTTTCGCATAATATACCTTTTCCTGCCCTTTTCCATTCTGATAGGAATAAGTCCTGAATAAGATATCATCCGGCTTCCTTTCATTTATCCTGTTCGTTTCGGCTCCTCTGTATCCGATCTCTGTCACTGCCATGCGATTTTCCTCCTGTCCTTCCTTTGCTTCTTGTCCTTGCATTTTACACATCTTCTCCATACAAAGAATCGTTTAATAAAGTTATCGGCATGCTCCTATCCTTCCCCTACCTTTATGTCATCAATAGAAGGGGAAATGCAACAAAAAACTCTTCTTTGTGAAATACATCATCACACAAAAAAGAGTCTCTAACATTAATCATACAGCGTAATCACCCAGATCACTGCCGCAATACCGCCAAGGAGCACCGCACCGATCAGGAAAGCCGCACCCAGCGCCATAAAGATGTAGCGCACCCGTTCCTGCCAGGTAAAAGGCATATCCTCCCAGGGATCTCGCCCTGTCCTGCCTTCTTCTATGCCGCCATCACCGTTATCATCTCGTCTATCGTTCTTTCTTCCCCTACGCGAAACAGCGGCACGCCTGCCGAACAGTCCGACACCCTCCAGGTCGCTCATATCGGCAACGATGCGCCCGTCATCTTCGAACTCATCCCGCCTTTTCATGCCTGCACCTCCACATTCTCCTCGATCCAAACTACAGTGTGCTGCCTATTATGGACAGTACACCGGCCCTTATAAGAAGAATCGCCGGAAAGCGATTCTTCAATACAGCCTATATTCTTCTTACACATCATCATACAAGTGGCACACAACGTAGTGACCGGGTTCGATCTCCTTCTGTTCCGGAGCCACTTCCTTACACTTAGCCATACAGTTGGCACAGCGAGTGTGGAACTTACAGCCGGAAGGCGGATTGGCCGGGGACGGAATGCTGCCCTCCAACACGATCCGGTTCATCTTCGCATCAGGATCCGGAATCGGGATTGCCGAGAACAATGCTTTCGTATAAGGATGCAGCGGATTGTTGAATATATCCTTCGTATCCCCATACTCCACCAGATTGCCCAGATACATAACGCCCACAGTATCCGATATATGCTCTACCACACTCAGATCGTGGGAGATAAACAGGTATGTCAGATTATACTTCTCCTGCAAGTCTTTTAACAGATTGATGATCTGCGCCTGTATGGAAACATCCAGCGCCGATACCGGCTCGTCGCAGACCACGAACTCCGGATTTAAAGCCAATGCCCTGGCGATACAGATACGCTGTCTCTGCCCGCCGGAGAACTCATGGGGATAACGGTCCTTATGGAAAGGCTGCAGACCGCAGTGATCCATGATCCGGTCGATATAGTCATCGAACTCTCCCTTCGCCGCCAGCCCGTGTTCCCGCACCGCCTCGCCGATGATCTCGCCTACCGGCAGTCTCGGCGACAGACTGGAAAAGGGATCCTGGAAGATGATCTGCATCTTCGTCCGCATGGCCCGCATCTCTTTATTGGAAAGGTCATAGACCTCTTTGCCGTTAAACAGCACCTGCCCGCCGGTCTTCTCCCCGGACAGGCGTAAGATGGTACGCCCCGTGGTGGTCTTGCCGCAGCCCGACTCTCCCACCAGTCCCATGGTCGTGCCGCGCCTTAAGTTAAACGTAACGCCGTCCACGGCCTTCACATGGCCGATGGTTCTGGCAACCATACCGCTTTTGATCGGAAAATGCTTCTTTAACTCATTGACCATCAGGATATACTGCGGGTCATAAGTTACAGGGGTAAACTCTTTCTTTGTGGTATTTGTATCCGCCATTTACTTCTCCCCCTTTCCGTCATAAAAGCGATAACAGCTGACCTTATGGGTGGGTGATAAGCTGATCTCACCAGGATATTCTCCCGTACAGCGCTCCACACACATCTCACAGCGGTCTTTATAATAACAATAATCAGGCATATTAACAGGGTTAGGCACCTTGCCGGGGATCGAATAGAGTCTGTCCACCTGCTTACCCACCACCGGTTTCGACGCCATCAGACCGATGGTGTAAGGATGACAAGGATTACTGAAGATCTCCCGTACCGTTCCCTTCTCCACCACGCGCCCTGCGTACATGACTACCACATAATCCGCCATCTCCGCGATCACGCCCAGATCGTGGGTGATCAGCATGATGGAAGAATTGATCTTGTCTTTCAAATGCCTCAGCAGATCCAGGATCTGCGCCTGTATGGTCACATCCAGCGCCGTAGTCGGCTCGTCCGCGATGATGATCCGCGGGCTGCATGCAAGTGCCATGGCGATCATCACACGCTGCCGCATACCCCCTGACAGTTCATGAGGATACATCTGATAAACACCCTCACTGTTGGCGATCCCTACCATTTTCAGCAGCTCGATCGTCTTCTCTTTGATGGTCTCTTTGGACTTGCCCTCCTCGTCATGCAGGGAGATGACCTCGTCCACCTGTTCTCCAATGCGGAACACCGGATTCAAGCTGGTCATAGGTTCCTGGAAGATCATGGACACATAGTTACCGCGCAGTTTCATCATCTTCTCATTGGGTGTTTTGGCGATGTTATACGCCTTGCC
>CAMWLJ010000173.1 GCA_947175055.1 uncultured Lachnospiraceae bacterium
GCAGATAGACATTGTCATACTCCAGCCCTTTGCTGGAATGGATCGTAGATAAAATAACAGGCTGTATATCCTGCGTGCCGTTTCTGCACACAGCAGAAGCCTCTTCCTCTCTCTCTTCCTGTCCGCCTTTCATTCTCCCTTCCATGATCGCCCGCAGCTCATCCAGTCTCTCCACAAACCGCCCTGGAGAGTTTTCGCCCTGTCCGATCATTTTCAGGATAAACACTTTACTGTCTCCAATTTCCATGCGCTCAAGATAATCACCGTATCCCATACTGTAAACGATTCTAGCAATCGCTCTGTCCGCCCGCTCCGTCACCAGACATCTCAGATGCATCTGCAGCAGTCTGCAGCTTTGGGCAGTCCTGGCCGGCAACTGTCCGTTCCGCAGAGCAATCTCCATAATATCCCGACCCTCCCTCTCGCTGACGTCGCAGATCTGCAGCGCATCCTGCTTCCTGATATAAGTAGCAAGCTTATAATAGATCTGCAGAAAGGCAGCCGTATCCCGCGGGTTTATGGCAAAAGCGATGATATTGCGAATATCCGCTACAACCCGATGTGTGAAAAAAGTCATCTCCGTATTGCGAAGTCTGTAAGGTATGCCCTTCCGCTCCAACCGGTCCACAAGGGGCAGTACGTTTTCATGATTCCGGTACAGCACTGCCGTCTGTCCCTGGCAATTCTCCGCCATCCTGGCCAGATGATCGTACTGTGCCTTCCGATCGCTCAGTACGATCTGCTCAATCTCCTCACCTGCAGCTCTGGCCGCTTTCATGTGCTTCTCGTGGCGCAGGATATTTTTTTGAATAAACCGATCCGCCGCCGCCACGATCTGTGCACAGGAACGGTAATTTTCCTCCATGAGTAGTACTCTGGCCCTGGGATGATCCTTTTCAAACGACAAAAGCGCTTCCGGATAAGCTGCCCGGAAACCGTATATACTCTGATCCTCGTCTCCCACCATAAACAAGTTGTCCCGTCTGCCGGCAAGCAGTCTGATGATCTCATGCTGGATCTTCGAGGTATCCTGCGCTTCATCCACACAGATATATCTGTATTTATCTTGAAAGCACTGCAGCGTCTCCGGACTTTTTCTCAAAATATTGTAAGCGTATATCATCTGATCGTCATAGTCCATCTGACCACCGGCATGCAGTTCTTCATTATATGCCTTATAAATCTCTGAAAATCTTATATCCACTTCCTCATCCAGCTGTTTGATCTCTTCCTCCGTCAGCATTCTGTTCTTGCTATAAGTGATCATGCTGCGAATGCCTTTCAGATCGCTTTCAGTAGCATGATCGCCCTGTATCCTGCGATAAATCTCCGAGAGCATTCTGGTGATCCTGTCATTCTCCTTCACCAGGGAAAAAGGCGTCTTGCCAATTTGATTCCCATAATATTGGATCACTTTGGCACAGATTCCATTTATGGTCCGAAACTCCAAACGACTGCCAAATCCGTCTCCAAAATACAAACGGAACCGCTCCTCCATATCGTGGGCAGCAGCTGTCGTATATGTCAGCGTCAAAATATTTTCAGGTGCGATTCCGGCACAATAAACCATGTATCCGAGCCTCGCTACTAAAACGGTCGTCTTGCCGCTTCCGGGAACCGCCAGCAGAAGAATCGGCCCGTCTATGGAGCGGACCGATTTTACCTGCTGTTCGTTGAGCTGGATATGAAATTTACTGCAGAATTCTTCGTATGTCATCTTTACCTCTATTCCAAAGCGTCACAAATTCTGTCGATCTTTTCTTATGGATTTGCGGTCATTCGACCATTACTCTGCACCGCTTCTTATAGCAGGCAATGGCGTATTTCCAGATTGTCTTCATCCCTTCTGCCCGAAGTGTCTGCGCATAATCCTGCATTTCGATCTGTTCCAAAGCCTTCCGGCATTCTGCTTCCAGATCAGCGCTTTGCGCATACTTGACTTCGATCGCGATTCCAATCTCCTCATCTTCGATCTGTATCTGAATATCACTATATCCGTCTCCGGATTCTCTGTTGGAGGTTACGATCCAGGACGCCTTAAATCCAAGTATCCCCAGCAATATACCATGATAAAAGTTCTCCTTCGTTGGTCTTCTCACGAAAGTATCCCGGATGCTGATCGTCTTCTTCAAATACTCCGTAAACTGCTTTTCCACACCGTCAGCATCGCCTCTTTTCATAGCCTCGCAGAACCTGTTCACCGCCTCGCCGTCTTTACGTATATTCTCCCGGAACATCTTCATGATCTGCCCGGTGAACAGATTGCGAATCTCTCTGTTCGGAATCACCAGCCGGAAGAAATCCCCCTCCGTTCTGCCCTGCTGTGTCAAATATCCGGTGCTGAACAGGACACTCCAGACATTTTCAATAGAATCGTACAATTCTTAGTAAGTCAGTTCTTCATGAATCTCCCTGACTACAACCTCCCCGGCGATCAATCGTTCGATTTCATGTCTTGCAGCCCCAGCATCCGCCATATCGATGAAATGCCTCACGATATCATTGCTGCTTGTATTTGACCAATAATTACTGGGCACTGCCGAACATCTTACGAAGCAGTGTCACCATCTGCTCGTAATAGCCTTTTTCATTTGCCTTTGCCAGGGGCACGTCATACTCGTCGATCAGGATGATGGTTCTGCTGTCATAGTGCTTATGCAGAAGCATGGACAATGTTTTCAGACTGGCTGTCAGCACCGCTTCTGACATGGCGAACACCCCGTCGCTGCCTCCGCCTATCACTGTCAACTGTCTGCACATCTCCTTCTCATTCACCGTAAGGCGTCCGCTCCCTGTCAGGAACTGAAACCGCAGCGCTTCACTGCCGATCACGGAGCACAGCATGGAACGGGCCGCTGCAAAATCATCCCCCTCTACATCCTTCAAGCTGATGGAGATGACCGGAAACCGGCCCATATATTGCTCACAGAGCGTCGTTTCCTCCGCAATCCTCAGACCGTCAAATATCTCTCTGTTTCCCCCGATTTCAAAGAAGGCCTTAAGCATACTCATATTCAACGATTTGCCAAAACGCCTGGGACGGGTAAAAAGATTTACTTCTCCCCACTTCTGCAGCAGATCTACGATCATACCTGTTTTATCTATATAGTAAAACCCTTCCGTCCTGATCTTCTCAAAATTCTCGATTCCTACCGGAAGCTTCTTTTCAATATGATCCATCTCCCACACCTCCCGAAACGCTGCCAAAACGCCTCCAGGCCAAACCCTCCTCCGGTTTTTATTCTGCACCTGCTTTCTACATTGTACTTGATATCCGGACTTTATTCAATTTCATTTCGTCACATTTACTTAGCTCATGAAAAAGAATCCTGGATTCCGTTCCGCCGCACTATGACAAAGGTGGCCCGGACACCACGTCCAGGCCTCCTGCAGGCACAACGCCTAAATATGATTCGCGACCTCAAACGCATCCCAGATCGCATACATAATATTGCTCACCTTCTTTGCATCCCCCAGCAGATAAATCTCCGGCACCTTGAACTCCAGCTCATGATACAAGCTGTCCTCTTCCTTGTAGCCGACGGACAGAATCACACTGTCGCAGACAATATCCTTCCCGCCGTCCGCACACTCCACGCTGAGCACGCCGCCATGATACCCTTTGGCCTTCGCCCCGGTCACCACTTCAATTCCGTTGTAAGGGATCAGCTCTTCCAGCATGTCCTTGTTCGCATGGCACAGTGGTCCGTTCACAGCCAGAATCTTGTCAAGCGCCTCCACGATCGTGACCTTCTTACCGTGCTGCGCCAGCCACAGGGCCGTCTCACAGCCTACCAGGCCGCCGCCGATCACTACGGTACGCTCCCCGCAATCCTTCTTCCCCAGCAGCACTTCCGCCGCCGTGAAGGTATGCGCGTCGTCTCCCAGAGAAAAGACCTTCGGCGTAGAACCGGTGGCCACGATCACCGTATCGTATCCGCCGTCCAGCG
>CAMWLJ010000174.1 GCA_947175055.1 uncultured Lachnospiraceae bacterium
TTTTTCCTCCATTCTTGATGATTGACTATAACAAAAAAGGACAGTCCTATTCGTTAGAATAAGATTGTCCTTTAGGCGCTATATTAGGTTGTTCCTCTACATCATCAAGTATTATTCAGTACTACCGGGTAAAAAATTGATGTACAATTGATGTACTAACCCCATTTTGATGTACAACAGAAACTCTTTTTAATCTTCAAGAAGTTTCCGTTTTCTCTCAATCATCTCGTCGATTCTTTCTATGAAAGACGCTACATCCTTGACATTTTCGCATCTCTCGATGCGTCCGTCCGGGTACACCCTTTTCGATATGCTCCCGGCGCCGCAGGCGACTATGGTCTGTTTCTCCTCCATGATCAGAATATTATAGATCCCGTATTTTCCTTCCACGGAATAACCCACATTCTCGAAATTCCCGGACATATTCTTCTGGCGGTATAGATAGTAGGGCACCATATTCATGGCCCGTGCTCCTGCCGCCGCGATCGACATCGTCTCCTCCGTATTGTTGTAAGCAGTCACTCCGTTTTCCACGATCCACTTTTGGAGTCCGGAGGCCTTCTTTACAGCCAGGGAGTGCACGGTCAGGGCGTCCGGTGACAGCGCCGCGATCTCCTCTATGGTAGCCCGGACATCCTCCTTCGTCTCCCCCGGCAAGCCAAGGATGATGTCCATATTGATATTGTCAAATCCTACTTTTCGTGCCAGCCAGAAGGCATCCTTCACCTGCTCCACGGTATGCTGTCTGCCGATCAGTTTAAGGGTCTCCTGCTTCATCGTCTGGGGATTGACGGATATTCGCGTCACGCCATGGCTTAACAACAACTTAAGTTTCTCCTCCGTAATGCTGTCCGCGCGCCCCGCTTCCACCGTAAATTCCTGCACGGTATCGAACACAAATGTCTCTTTCAGTTTCGTGAGCAGCCTGTCCAGTTCTTCCGCCGACAGGGAACTGGGCGTGCCGCCGCCGATATAGACGGTATCCAGTATCCTGTCCTTGTACATCCGCGCCACTGCTTCCAACTCCTGCTCCAGCGCTGACAAATAGTCTTCCACACGCTTCTTCCACACACCGATCGGGTAGGAGGTAAAGGAACAATACAGGCAAGTGGTCGGGCAGAAAGGAATACCGACGTATAAGCTGTATCCATTCTCATAGTGCAGTGTGCTTAGGATTTCCCTCTCTCGCTTTGCGATCTCGATCCCCAGCCCGATCTTTTCTTCACTGACGAAATGTTTCTTTTGGAGAAATGCCGCCACGTCCTGCTCACTCTTCCCATCCTCCAACATGGTCATAGCTATCTTCGTAGGCCGTATCCCCGTCAGGTTTCCCCAAGGCAGTGTCGTCCCGGTCTCTTCCTGCAGAGAGGTGTAGAGAAACTGTTTAAATCTGTCCTTATATTCAGATGGGTCTACCTGGTCTGTATCATGCCAGATGTACACGCTGCTTTCCTTTTCTTCAACATTATGTAAACCTTCTCTATGCACCGTAAACTTTACTTCCGTTCCGCCAAATTCCAACTCCATCACCGGAACCGTCTCCCGCACTCTTCTGTCCTTCACCACCGACTCCGGCGTCAGGATCTTCAGTTCCCACGCCGGATAGAATGCCTTCACTAACGCGTGGATATCATATTCAAACTGTGCTTTATTACTCTTAAGTACATGCAAAACTCCGTCCATTCCTTTCTTTTGCTTCTTCTACTGCTTCTTCACATTTGGAAAAAGTACTGTGCGCATAGATATTATTTTAGCCCATCCCGCATAAAAGCGCAATAAACAGATGCTATTCCAACAAAACCCGCCACCGCATGATCCTTATGCAGCAGCAGGTTTCCATATCCCGGCACGATCCGCCATACCTTTTACATCCTATTAAACGGATCCTTATAGCAAGCCACGGTTCTTAAGTCTTCTTCGATCCGCAGCAGTTGGTTATATTTCGCCACCCGGTCGCTTCTGCAGGGCGCCCCCGTCTTGATCTGTCCCGCATTGACGGCCACCGCCAGATCGGCGATAAAGGTATCCTCCGTCTCACCGGACCGGTGGGATATCACTGCCTTATAACCGTTCTTCTGCGCCATCTCGATGGCATCCATAGCCTCGCTGACCGTACCGATCTGGTTCACTTTGACGAGGATCGCATTCGCCACATGCAGCTTGATCCCTGCATCCAGGCGTTTCGTATTGGTCACAAAGAGATCGTCTCCCACAAGCTGAATCTTATCACCCAACTTCTTTGTCATCATCTGCCAGCCGTCCCAATCATCCTCCGCCAGTCCGTCCTCAATGGAGATAATGGGATAGCGCTCCACCAACTCTTCATAGTAGGCTACCATCTCCTCCGTACTTCTGGTGATCTCCTGTAACTCCGTCTGATCGGCAAACTCAGCACCCGCCTCATAGCACTCCGACACACGGCTGCCTCTGACTTTATTTCGCTTCCGTTTCAGCTCGGTTTCTCCCGGGAAATGATACACCCCGTCCGCCTCATTGTAAAGCTCGGAAGCCGCCACGTCCAGCGCGATCTTGATATCCCGCCCCGGCGTATATCCGGCAGCCTTGATGGACTCCACGATCAGATCAAGTACCCCGAATGCGTCCGGCAGCGACGGCGCAAACCCGCCCTCATCACCCACACCAGTGGACAGTCCTCTGTCATTACAGATTTTCTTCAAGTTATGGTATATTTCCGCGCAGATCCGCAAACCGTCCCTGAAACTCTCAGCCTGCACCGGCATGATCATAAATTCTTGGAAATCCACCGTATTATCTGCATGTTTACCGCCGTTTAGAATATTCATCATCGGCACTGGCAGTAATCTTGTATAGGCACCGCCCAGATACCTGTATAAGGGAATTCCCATCGCCTCCGCACTCACCTTGGCACAGGCCATGGATACTCCCAGCGTAGCATTTGCTCCCAGATTGCTCTTGTTATCCGTGCCGTCCAAATCGATCAGGATCCGGTCGATCAGCCCTTGGTCAAAGGCATTCATACCCGTCAACGCTTCCCTGATCTTCGTATTTACATTGTTCACCGCCTTGGTCGTACCAAGTCCGAAGTATCTGGTCTCACCGTCTCTTAGCTCCACCGCCTCGAAGCGTCCGGTGCTGGCACCGCTTGGCACTGCCGCCCGTCCCACATACTGGGTGCCGCCTACCTCCTTCTCCACCGTCACTTCCGCTTCGACCGTGGGATTTCCTCTGGAATCCAGAATCTCCCTTGCATGTACATCTACGATCCTCAATTTCATAGCCATAAAAAAACCTCCTGTGCGCACTGGTTTATAACCGTTTTCCATTATTATGCACACAGAAAGTTTTAATTATACTCGATATGGCTGTCGCGTCTTCTATTCATTCCTGATCGCTGCCAACGGACTCAGTTTCATGGCTCTTCTTGCCGGAAAGAAACCGGCCACCATACCCACCAAGATCGCGAAGATGAGGGACAACAGCACCAGCCAGAGCGGAATATAGGATATTCCCGGCGAATTAGCACTTCCTACCCCGACGATCCCCACATTCATCATGCCCTGTCCACCACTTGCAGAGATCTTGTTGATCACAAAGGAAATGATAAAACTTAACATCAACCCGATCACACCACCGATAAACCCGATAAATCCGGCCTCCATCAGAAATAAGGTCCGAATATTGCGCAGATCACAGCCAAGCACCTTCATTACGCCGATCTCTTTCGTACGCTCATAGATAGACATCATCATCGTATTCGTGATACCAATGGCCGCCACAAACAGGGATACCGCACCGATACCTCCCAGCACAGCCTGCACATATCTCATGGAGTTCTGGGCAGACGACACCCATTCGGCGTTGCTCCATGCTTCATACCCCAGATCTTCCGTCAGGTAGTTCTGTACCTCCA
>CAMWLJ010000175.1 GCA_947175055.1 uncultured Lachnospiraceae bacterium
GGAAAAATTGATGCCCATCAGATAATCTTCCTTGGCACGCAGATAAGCGGCATTAGACAGGTTGTCATATGCTGACAGATCCTTGGCTTCCCGAATGCCGCGTAGAATCTCTTCTTCCGTCTGGGAATCGATCCAGACTCTTTTTCTGATCTTGCCGTGGACACCGGCCTGCTGTTCCACAAGACGGTAAATATACTCTCCCTCCCGCCCGGAGTCCGTGCAGACATAAATCGTATCCACATCGTTTCTGTTCAATAGACCACTCACGATCTGAAACTGTTTCTTAACGCTGTCGATCACTTCATATTTAAACTGTTCCGGAATAAACGGAATGGTCTGCAGCGACCAGCGCCTGTATTTCTCGTCGTAGGCCTCCGGATAACTCATGGTCACCAGATGGCCCACACACCAGGTGACGATCGCTTCCTCCGATTCCATGAACCCGTCCCTGTTCTTCATATTATACTTTAAGGCTTTCGCAAACTCCTTAGCCACACTGGGTTTCTCCGCAATAAAAACACTTTTTCCCATAAACTCCTCATTCAGAACTGGCCTGCCTCTATACCTACGGCAAATCTACTATAAATTCGGCACAGTTCCTTACTGCATCTTAAAAATCCGAAATCTGTATCAGCTTTAGATTGGTTCTTACCTTCGTCTCTAGATTCAGCCGCTCGTCAAAGCGATAGGCCGAATACATATAGACATGATCCGCGTTGATCTTTGCCTTCTTCGCACAGCCAAGAAGCGCCTCATAATCTTCATAAGTGGTGGGCCGCTCCCAGTTGCACAGTCCGATCAAAGTATGCTCCTGTGCATCCTGCGCGATGATGTCAAGCTCCCCGGCCTTGCCGACCCACTCACCCACCACATCCAGCTGGATTGGAAGCCGTTTCCTGTCATTTAAACGGGCAAGATGTTGTCTGCACACCTGCTTAAAATATCTGCTCACATATTTTCGGAAATCCGACACGATATAGCTGTTATAAAATTCACCCACTGAAAGTGCCTCAAGTTCGCTCCTGTACGGATATACATAAGTATAATAAAAATGTACTAGTGGATGACTGATCCGATATATCCCCTTCTGCACATTTTCCTTTCCGGCCGTATCATAGGAAAAGACCTTTTCCACCAGTTCGAGCTCAATCAAGTTTTTCAAATAGACACTGATCTTGGCCCGTGAAAAGTCCGTGTGCAGATACAGGTTGTTCAATTTATGACTGCCGTCTGCGATGGAAGCCATGATCGTATTGTAGACCCCTGGCTCACGCAGCTGATCCATCAGGATGCGCTCCCCTTCCTCGCAGAGAAAGCTGCCCCGGTCCAATATATGACGGCAGATATTCTGCTGAATCGTCAGCCTGTCATCAAACTGATTCCACAGTCCCGGATAACCGCCAAGGATCGCATACGCCTCAACGCATTCCTCGATACGGAAATTGGGAAATCGCTCCACCAGATCCGCAAAAGGCATTTCCCGGATCTTCAGAAAACCGGACAACTCATAGGCTGCCTCTCCGATCCGTGTGACCATGCTGTTCTCTACCCAGCCTATAGCGGAACTGCAGAGAATGATCATCACCTCGTCACGGTTCCAGTGGCTGTGCATAAAGGAGACCAGCTCTTTCATGAATTCCCCACTGGCCTTGACGATATTCTGAAATTCATCGATCACGATCACTTTCTTGCCTTCCTCTCGGCTAGTGATACTGATCAGAATATCACGAAAGACAGGGAACGCCTCCATCTCGTATCCGTCACGGCTCATCTGCATGCCCCACTGATACATCTGCTCCCTCTCAGAACATGCTCTGGCCATATAATAGTATCCTGGCCTTTGTGCTACAAACTCTCTGAGAAGAGTCGTCTTACCGACATGCTTCTGTCCATATACGACAACGATCTGGCTGCCTTCCCTTTCATAATAATTATTCAGATGTCTTAATTCCGCTTTCCTGCCAAGCAGCATACTATCCTCACAGTTTCAAAAATCTTTATCATGTATATTCATATTGCTGAATGTACTGACCGCATTATTTCTTCGTAATATATCCCTGTGCCTTTAATGTCTCCGCACAGAGCACCGCACCGCCTGCCGCACCGCGCACAGTGTTATGGGAAAGGCCGATAAATTTCCAGTCGTATACGCTGTCTTCCCTGATCCGGCCGATACTGATCCCCATGCCGTTCTCATAATCCACATCCAGTTTCACCTGGGGACGGTTATCATCTTCCATTACCTGAATAAATTGCTTCGGTGCACTGGGCAGCGCAAGCTCCTGCGGAAGCCCCTTAAAGTTCACCAACTTCTCGATCAGCTGCTCCTTCGTCGGTTTCTTCCTGAACTTCACGAACACTGCTGCCGTATGGCCGTTAAGCACCGGTACACGGATACACTGGCAGGTGATCACCGGGCTCGCAGCCGGAACGATCTCGCCGTTCTCCACCTTACCCCAGATCCGCAGCGGCTCTTTCTCACTCTTCTCTTCCTCACCGCCTATGTAGGGAATCACATTCTCCACCATCTCCGGCCAGTCCTTAAAGGTCTTGCCCGCTCCGGAGATCGCCTGGTAAGTAGTCGCCACTACCTCATAAGGCTCAAATTCCTTCCATGCCGTCAGTACCGGCGCATAACTCTGGATGGAGCAGTTAGGCTTCACTGCAATAAACCCTCTGGTGGTACCCAGACGTTTCCGCTGTGCCTCGATCACCTGGAAATGCTCCGGATTGATCTCCGGCACTACCATCGGCACATCCGGTGTCCAACGGTGCGCACTGTTGTTGGAGACTACCGGTGTCTCCGTCCTCGCATAGTCTTCCTCAATCTTCTTGATCTCCTCTTTCGTCATATCCACCGCGGAGAATACAAAATCCACTTCCGCCGCTACCTCGGCCACTTCGTTGACGTTCTTCACAATGATATTCTTAACCGCCTCCGGCATCGGTGTGGTCATCTTCCACCTGCCGCCCACAGCCTCCTCATACGTTTTGCCTGCTGACCGGGGACTGGCCGCGATCGTTGTCACTTCAAACCAAGGATGATTCTCCAACAGGGCGATAAACCGCTGTCCTACCATACCCGTGCCACCTAAAATTCCTACTTTTAATCTTTCTTCCATATTATGATCGTACTCCTTTCTTCGCGTGCAGATCCGTGCCCGCAGGCACAGATTCAACCTATGTACTTCTATGATCTGCGTCTGTTTCATTGTGCACCGCAGGTATTAAAAAACGGATCGAATCCTGCCTGCAGCACAAACGCGTCACTGCTTCGTCATATATATCTCTTCCTCATCCTGCCAGTCTTTTGTCAGATATTCTCTTTGGGCCATGATCACCTTCTGCATCGCCTTCTTACCCGGCGCCCCCACGGTCAACCTCTTCTCCACGCAGGTTTTCAGACTGATAGCTTCGTAGATATCCGCCTCAAAAGCCGGACTGATCTCCTTAAGCTCCTCCATGGTCAGGTCTTCAATACTGCACTTCTTGTCGATACAATACAATACCAGCCTGCCGATCACGCCATGGGCATCCCGGAACGTTACTCCCTTGCCCACCAGATAATCTGCCGCGTCCGTAGCATTGGTAAATCCCTGCATGGCACTCTTCTCCATAATATCCTTACGGAACTTCATAGTGCGCACCATACCCTCAAACAGTGCCAGACACCCTTTCACCGTATCAATGGAGTCAAAGGTCAGTTCCTTGTCTTCCTGCATGTCCTTATTATAGGCAAGCGGTATGCCCTTCATCGTCGTCAGGATCGAGAGCAGCGCCCCGTAAACACGCCCGGTCTTACCCCGCACCAGCTCCGCGATATCCGGATTCTTCTTCTGCGGCATGATAC
>CAMWLJ010000176.1 GCA_947175055.1 uncultured Lachnospiraceae bacterium
CTCACCGGTATACTCCTGCGGATCGATGACAAATTTCAGCTTGCTGATATTCTTCTCGTATATCCGATAACTGCCGGTGATGGAATTCTCATAACAGTTCTTTCCGCTCACGCTCACCGTCACAACCGTACCGGCTTTCGGAGGTTCCCCGCTTTCCATATCGTCATAGGTATACACAGGCTGATCGTCATAGTCCACGCCCGCCTTCAACTTCTTACCGTTGCTGTCCGTGATCGTGATCTTAGATTTCCACGCGTCTTGCTTCGTGCTGTACTGCTTATCCGCTACCGTCAGAGTTGCCATGGAAATGTCGCCCGTTATCACCTTAAGCTGTATGGGCCGGGTATACCCTTTATAATTCCCTTTGCCGGTGATCTCACAACTCATGGTTTCCCCTGGCGTCTTGTTATTCAGCAGTTTTACCGTATAATCAGTCTTGTTTTTCAGTATATTCCTGTCCTGATCCCTGATACTCAGTTCCGGGACCGCTCCGCCTTTTTGGTACGTCACCGCAGGCATTCCGTCCTGCATCGTCACATTCTTCCCCCAGACGATCTCCAGTTTCTCCTTGTTGGGAATGATCTCATATTTCAGCTTAAGCGTTCCCTTATATCTGCCTTTACCGGTAAAGGTAGCCGTCACTCTTCCGACTTTTTTAGCATTACTGTATTTTACAGTATAGTCTACACCTTCCGTCAATGCCTCCTTCGCTTCTCCGAATGTCAGCACACCCGTTTTTTGCTGGAACATACCGCCGTTCTTATTCACCTCTTTTTGAGAAAAAGTAAAACTTTCTTTCCAATTCTCTCCCGCTGAGGCTTCTGCGATCTTCCGATCACCTACCATTTTCAAATTTACTTTTTTACAACCGCGGTAACCTGCCGTTCTTCCGGCTTCTGAAGGGTATACCGTCACATAAGCACCCGTTAACCCGGTTGCACAGACTTCATAATCATAGAGACTTGGATCCAGTACCTTGCCGCTTACCTTAACCTGACCGATCGTCACTTCCGATTTGTCCAGAGCAGTCCCATGGTACTCATATTGTTTCTGTCCAAGTGTCACCGATGCGGCGCCGAAGTTATGGGTTTTATCATTCAGCACCACAAGCCGCATCTGAAAAGAACCGGTATAATTGCCAATTCCGTTCACGGTATACTGATAAACTTCTCCCGCCTTATAAGAATCTCCTTTTTTATAGTCCGTCGGCAGGGTCGAATAATCACAGACAAAATCTTTATTGGCTGCCAGTTTCTTCTTACCGAACGTCAGAGCCGGCGTCGGTATCTTCAAATTCGCGCTGTAAGGAACCGTCTGCTCATATCCGGGCGAATGAGCATCCTGATCCATGCCGTAGCCATCAATCTGATTGATATCCAGCGGTTTGATGCCATAGAACAGCGTTACACTGCCGCTGTACTGCCCCTTGAGCTTAATGGTAACGCTGGGTGCATTGACCGCATCAGAGTCTGCGGCATTAATGTTATTTTTGTAACTAAGCGTATAGTCTGTCTTCTCTTTTAAAAGCGTGGACTTATAATAAACCCGGATATCCTGGGTGATCTTCTGCCCCGTATATACAAAATCCTCACTTTCCTTCCGGAAACCGGCTACCCAGATATCCCCGGAAAGATCCAGCAGTTTATTGTTCGTATCGGCCGCCTGCACGACGTCTACACTGACAGACGCTGTCTTATCATCACAAACTGCAGTGATCTGCGCATAGCCTTCCGCCACTGCCCTGATCTCACCGTTCTCACTCACCGTCGCAACAGTTTCATCGCTGCTATCCCACGTGATCCTGACCGGAGCATTTTCCGGTATAGTCATTGCAGTCACCTGCTGCACGGCGCCTGGCTGCATAGTGATACTCGTCGGATCTACCAACAATTCGCTGATCTGTTCCTCTGCCGCCGGCTGTACTTCACTGCTTTCGGAAAGCTCAGAAAGCAGAGGAGCTTCTTCCGTCATTTCCTCTGTTTCAAGTTCCGTCTGCTCCGTATCGTCAACCGTCTCCGTCTCCTCTGCACCGTCTTCTTCCGTCAGCGTATCGTCCTGCACTTCCGCCTGCTCCGCATCCTCTCTGCCTAATGTATCACCCTCGCTTCCTTCCACCGGAACTTCTTCCGCATCGTCCGGGGTCATCTCATCCTCTCCGGGCAGAAACGGTACAGTCACCGCCGCATAGAATGTCCCCTGCTGCTCTTCTTCCGGTCCCAAATAGTAAGAGGCCCTGATATAGTAGTCATATTCTCCGCCTTCTGCCTGCATCTTTGGAATAAGCTCCACTGTTTGACGACAGCCGCTCTCCTCTTCCTCCTCTGTCATCGTAAAATAAGGGGAATCCTCCACGACTTCAAAGCCGATCCAATCATCCTCCTCATTGATCAGGTTCGTGCTGCCGGCAGTCAATTCTTTCCCACCGCGCAAAATATTCCAGCACAGTATGCCGTTCTCCACATCTTCCGGTTTCACATCTATGCCGTAATCAACAAATAAGATCAGGCTGTCCGATGTTTCAAAGGAAACGGGCCGATCATATACAAATCCGGAGTCCTCCGGATCAGGGAACGTCTCTTTCTTATTGATCTGTCCGATATGTAATTCCGTTAATTCTGCTTTTTCCTCCTGCTTCTCTGTCCCGTTTTCCAAGACAGTGTCATTGCCGGAAACCGTCTCGTCATCTGAACCTGTCTCACCGCCTGCAGATGTCTCACCATCCGACACCGTCCCACTGCTTGCAGGTATCTCATCGTCCGAACCTGTCTCACTGTTTGCAGATGTCTCATCATCCGATACAGTTCCACTACTTACAGGTGACTCATCGTCCGAGCCTGTCTCACCGCCCACAGATGTCTCGTCATCCGAAACCTTCTTATCATCCGACGGTTCATCCAAAATCGTGGTTCCTGTTTCCCCTGTCTGCAAATCCTCCTCAGAATCCCCAGAGACCGGCATCACATCCTCTGTCCTATCGACACCCTCCGTCGCAAACGCAGGAATACTGCCGCAGTCGCTAAATACCATTGTCAGCGCAAGCATGAATGCCATCCATCTTGTCCTATTGCGCATGATTCTAACTCCTCCTTACACTCCTTATGAACTCTCAGAATAGATTATAACATAAAATAATATACTATCCTCCCCTCACTGTCATTTTTTACATAACTTCGATGCAGTATAATATCTTCATTTTTCATCATACTCAATATGTTAAGCATAGTCAACATTTTAAGTATGATATTGTTAAATGGGTGATGCAAATTGATCTCTTACGAACCGTTTTTTCAAACGTTACTAAGGAAAAATGTCACAGTATACCACTTAATATACAAAGAGGGAATGTCCGCCAATACATTCCAGAGAATGAAGGAAGGGAAAGCCATCACGACAAACACGATCGACACCCTGTGCTTTATCCTGGATTGTGAAGTATCAGATATCATCAGATATGAGAAACCGAAATGATTGTGAAATCTATTCCGCAGTCTCGCAAAGATTGAAGAAATTTCTTAAAGAATAAAAATCAGGAAGTTCTATAAAACAAAGACTTCCCGATGCAAAAAAAATCGTCGCCCGGCAGCGACGATTCAGAGAATGCTCCGCATTCTCCTTGAATGGTTTACACTGTCGCAATTTCCTATAAAGTAAAAAAGCGGGTGATGGGAATCGAACCCACGTATCCAGCTTGGAAGGCTGGTGTTCTACCATTGAACTACACCCGCATGTAAACATTATGATCTCAACTATCTGTATTCTGCGTCGGGGTGACAGGATTCGAACCTGCGACCTCCTGGTCCCAAACCAGGCGCTCTA
>CAMWLJ010000177.1 GCA_947175055.1 uncultured Lachnospiraceae bacterium
CCGCCGGCCAGCTGCAGCATCTGGTTCACCTTCTCCTCCAGTGTCATGTCCTGCAACAGCTGCTGTAATTTCTGTTCTGTCATATTTTCCTCCATTCCAAAGCGTTTTACACTGAGGACGCGAACAGGACTTAGGAGTTTTCCGAAAGAATACTCCGATTCTGCTCTGCAAGCATTAGAATTTGCGACGCTTCGGCACAAATTCTTTTCCTCCTGTCATCATAGTACCCCATCATGCACAACCTGCCACTTGGCGGGCCGCATGGTCATCCATACTTCCGCGCTCTATCCCTGTCTGAATTTGCGTCGGTAATCCAGTGGGGAATACCCTGTATTTTCTTTGAACATCTTCGTAAAATAAGAGAAATTGCTGTATCCCACGTAGATCGATACCGTATTGATCGGCAGATTACTCTGGGCGAGAAGCTTCTTCGCCTCCTCCACCCGTTTCTTCAAGATATAAGAACTAATCGAAATGCCCGTCTCCTTCTTAAAGATCCTCGATATGTAATCTGTATTCAGATAGACCAGTTCCCCGAGACTGTCTCTTCTGATCTCTTCTTTATAGTATATATCGATATACTGACGGATCTGTTCCACCACCGACTCCGTCCTGTGGATGTACTTCTCATACTGGATCGCACGGGAGATCAGATTACAGGCAAATTCTTCGGCTCTGCGCATTCCTTTCAAGGCATTCTGCTGCGCCTCCTCGCTCTCCCTCCCCGAGAAAAGAAGATGCGCCTTGATCTCTTTCCTTTCCAACCAGGAATATACCATCTGTATGATGTCCATCTGAAAGACCTGCAGGATCTCTCTGGTGATCAGCTCCTTCTCTTCCATCCCTTCCAGATAACCCGTTATGGAGGCAATCAGTTCTTCTTCCTTCTCCTGCTCTAACAACGCTTTCCACACGCTCAGATTAGGATTCTGTAAAGAGGTCTCCGGCACTTCAAAATCCGACTGATACAGTACCCGGTTCCATACGGACAGACTATTGTCCCGCATGTCCTGCAGCAGTGCAAAGGAATTTGAAAGTGCATCCGCCCTGCCCGGGCTTCCCACACCGCACCAGATATTCATCTGCAGCCGTTCCCCCATCCAGCGGATGAACTGTTCAAATACCCCTTTGTCCTTCAACTGCTCAACGGTCTGCACACACCCCTCTGCTTTCCTGCACACCGTAACGCTGTTCCCCCTGTCTCCGGGAACCACCGCCTCTACCAGATAGCCTACGCCTTCCAGCATCTCGGAAAGTACATTTTCCATGATAAAATACAGCGTCTTTTCATCCCAGGCGCTCTGGCTCTTCACACCGTCATAGAATGTCAAGTATAGAAGCACAAACTCCGTCTCCTTTGTATAGCAGGATAAAGAACCGCCTGCCAGTTTCCCCCTCAACAGATCCATCCAGAATTCTCTGCGCAGAAGTGACTGGTTCTGTCTCCACAATCTGCTCTCTGTCCTGTCATCCGCATTCTTCCTTACTTCCCTTACTTTCTCCGCCGCTTTGCCCACGGCCGCCGCCAGTTTATCATAGTCGATCGGTTTCAGAAGATAATCAATGCTGTTCATGGCGATGGCATGGCGGGCATAATCAAACTCCGCATAGCTTGTCAGAAAAATGACCTGTACCGTATACTTATTATCTCTTACCCAATGAATAAAGTCAAACCCACTCTGACGCGGCATGACGATATCACTGATGATGATATCGATCGGTACCATCTCCATGATGCACTGCGCCTGTTTCATGGAAGTTGCGGAATAGATCTCGTCAATCCCCTGCCGCTCCCAGTCTATATTCTTCCTGATGCTCTCCACCACATACTCTTCATCATCCACCATTAACAGTTTCATGCCCTGCTCTTCCCGCATCTTTTCTCCTCTGCTGCGACAGCCCTTTAGCCGCAGTCTATACTCCCCTATAGCACCGATATGGAATATGGATATCCACGATAGCGCCGCCCAACGGACTGTTGCCGAAATTCATCTCTCCCAGGCCATTATAATAGAGACGGAACCGTCTCAGACAGTTGGCAATCCCCACATGATGCCCGCCATCGGAAAGACCTTCTCCTCGCTGCAGCCGCTCTAGAACATCCGGTGCAAACCCATCCCCCGTATCCGAAATATAAATATTCACATAAGTCCCCTCTTCCCGATCCTCCGGATAGACTGTGACCGAAATCAGGATCTTCTCCTCCAATGTCAGCGCATGTTTGGCTGCATTTTCCACAAACACCTGAATCAGAAAGGGAAAAATCTCCGCGTCCCGTACTTCCTCATGTACCTCCACATATCCCTCAAAACTATCCGGATAACGTAACAACAGGATATCCAGATAATTCTGACAGTGCGCCGTCTCCGCTGTCACCGGTACCTTCTCACTGGTGTTACGGAAGATATAAGTCAGGTAATCCGCCGTGATCTTGCTCATCCTGCGCGCACTGTCGTACTGCCTGAAGTCGATCATACTGTAGATAAAATTCAAACAGTTCAGATAAAAGTGCGGACGGATCTGCAGTTTCAGGAAATCCATCTCCACTTTCTGCTTCTCCAACTCCTGCTCATAGAGGGTGATCTTCAGCCTGCGGATCTGATGGATCATGTTCTTAAATTTATCATCGATCCGCTCCAGTTCCAGAAGACTCTCCTCCGTCAGATTTAAAGCTTCTTCCCCACTGTCATACTGTTCCAGCTTGCGGGTAAACCGCTGTACAGGCTCCAGGATATTCCTTTTCAGATAAATTAAGATCACTACTCCTGCTGCGATCAGCATGGCCGCCAGCAGGGTCAGCATTACCACACTCCCCATCATCACTTCCCAGATCCTCTCCCCGGAGATCTTCATCCGGATGGAGAAAGGCGCCTGGGACAACCGCTTCTCCATCGAATAGCGGTCCGTTCCTTCCATCTCCTGCTCTTTGTCCAGAATGCCCCGGCTGGTGAGCATACCTACGCTCTCTCCTTCTTCATTCACCAAGCAGACATATCCGTTTTTCCCCATGGTAATGTTGGAAAAGGGCTCCAGGATGCTCTTGACATTGACATAGCATCCCAGATAGACTCCTTGATTCTGTGCGATCTTACACATATAATTCTCACCGCCGCTTGCGATGACGTTCCATTTCTTTTTCACCGAATAGGACATGCCGGCATCATTCAAATGCCGGATCTGCAAGAGCACTGCCTGTTCTACATCCTCCTGACCGATGTAACTTCCCTCAGAGTCAATACTCAGTCTGAAATACCGGTCCTTATCATCCAGATAAAGGAAGAAGCAATATTCCTGCCCATACTCCCAGGCGCTGGAGAGGAAGTTCTCACGCAGTTTAACAAGCGGATAATCCAGGTCGTATTCGTCATCCATCATATTAACATAATTCCAAAACACAGAAGTCGGCTGATTCTTCTCCATAATGACGGAAAAGAGATGGCGGCTGACTCTCTGGAAACGGTTATCCAGCTCACTTGTATATAGTTCCGACATCTGGTCCAGCTGCTGGATCGCCAGGGTTCTCTCCCTGCCTAACAACAGTAAACTTCCCATGATATAGACCATCAGCACTAATACCAGCACCGCCAGCACCCGTTTCACCTGCTGCGCCATCGTCCGCTGTATCCTGTGTTTTGGAATCTGCATTGTTCTACCTATAACCTCTCTGCCTTTTCTATGTCCGTAAGTTTGCAGCCATAGAGGGTAACTCTGCTACCCTTTGACCGCTCCCAGCGTGATCCCTTCCGCAAAGTATTTCTGCAGGAAAGGATAGATGATAAACAACGGCAGCATGGCAATAAAGGCGA
>CAMWLJ010000178.1 GCA_947175055.1 uncultured Lachnospiraceae bacterium
CGCTTACGTGGAGCAGCAGCAATAAGAAGGTAGCAACTGTCAAGGCAGCGCCGGGTGGCTACAGTGCGACACTGAAAGCGTTGAAGGACGGTGAGACTGTGATCGAAGTGAAGTCCAAGGTTCTGAAGGGCGTTGTGGCAAGAGTGACGGTTGATGTGTCTACAGTAGGCGACGCTTACAACAGCAGAGATTACTATGGTGATAATGAGGATCTGCGCGGTGAAAGCAGTGGTAAACCGAATGCGGTAACAGAGTTGACAGTGGGTGTTGCAGAACCGGTGGAATTGAGCAGCGGACAGGTGGAGAGTTTCAAGGTTACCTTGACAGAAGAAGGAGTATACACTGCTTATAGAATTGTAAATGGAGAGAAGACTCTTTGGAACAATCGGGAGAAATATGGCAGTAAGCCTACTGATTGGACGATCGGAACTATTTCTGGATCGTTTACAGGCAGTGTGATCGTGGAGAAGACCGGTAGCGCCAATGCGTCTGATATTAAGAACAGAACTGTTCTTAAACTGAATGAAACCCTGTCCCGGACGCAGAGTGGTGCGTGGTATGTGTTTACCGCACCGAACGATGGACTGTATGGGTTCAAACAGGCAGGCAGTTCCAACGTAAATATATTTAGTGTATATAAGCAAAGTACAGATAAGGAGGCGGCGCCCAATACAACAACTGCAGAAAGCCGGAAGCCTTTCTATGAACTGAAAAAGGGTGATCTGGTATACCTGAAAGCGAACAGAGAGTATGATTCGGTGCAGATTGTGGAGGCAAAGTTTGATGCGCTTGCAGTAGGAAGTTCTGTAACGATACCCCGTGGGGATGAGAAGTGGTTTGTGTTTACACCTGCGGAGATGGATCAGTATGAGTTCAGGAAGCCAAGTGATTCCAATGTTAAGATAGAATTCGTTGATGAGAATTTTGTGACTAAATCCCTGAACAGTAGGTACGATGATCAGACCTCTGAGACAGTATACTATTCCATACTGAGTTCAAAATTATATATTAGAATCAGGAATCAGAGCTATAACGCTGCTACATTGCGTGTCGACAAGAAGGATGCCGTCCGGGAATTTGGCGAGGATGGTTCCTGTACGATCAGTGAGCATACATTCAGTAGCAACAATAGGAATGATTATATGTATATTAACTATGCGGCGCCGGCTGACGGATTCTATACATTCTCTTATGAGGCCGCGGAAAGCAGCATTAGGGGATATGCATACTTATATATGGCTGATAATATGAACGGCAGCAGTATTGGGTCTATGTCTGTTTCCACGAATGGAACAGCTAAGATCGAAGAGAAGTATTTATCCAGGGATACGGAAGTTTGTCTGCAGATAAGAGCATACGATACCCCTGTTACATGGAAGAATGTGAAGTTTACCGTAGCAAAAACCGGCGAAGCTCCTGTTGCACTTCTGGCAGGAGGCGAAGAAGCGCAGGGAAGCACTTCGGGCAACAAGGCAGTATGGTATTCCTTTACCGCACCGGAGGAAGGAAGATATACGGTGGTATTTCCGAAGATGGAAGCTGCTGCCGGCTCTATACAGAGTACGATTTATAGGGACATCACTTCCAGTAGCGGGTCGAGTAAAGTTATAAATTTATCACAGGGAGGTTTTAATACTACTATTCCGCTTAATGCAGAAGAGCAGAGATTTATTAAAGTAAATTTTTACAGTAGTTCTGCAGCCGATGAGATACCATTCCGGATCAGGATTGAGAAGACATCTACCGATAAGGCAGTGACGACAGCAGTGTCGGTGGATCTAACGGAAGTTGAGAACTGGGTATCCTTTACGGCAGATGCGGACGGAATCTACGAATTCAGCGTAACACGTAATGGAGGCAATATAAACTCTTATCTATATGCCTATGAGAATTTGTATGATACGACATCTGTTGGATCTGGCTCACAACTCAAGTTGGACTTAGGTCAGGGAGATACGATCTGGCTTAAAGCGACAGCAACATCATTGCTGTCCGATATGGCGAAGGTAGACAAGCTGACAGCCAAGAAGTCGGAAGAAGTCCAGGCCAATACTGCACTGGAATCACTTTAACAGTAGAGAGCAGCACAGCTAATTGACATGTAGATGTGCGAAGCGGAGGTATGAAGCTTAATATGTAAGACAGAAGCAGCGATGGGAATATAAGTTTCATCGCTGCTTTTGACGTTAGTCCCGAAATAACAGTAAATACGGGACTGCTTGAGGTTTTTATGTAATAGCGAAATACCATTGAAATATATTCCACAATATGTTATGATACAAACATCAAATTAAGCATACAGTAAGATGTAGTCTAAGGGAAGGGTTCCCGTCACATATACAGAAAGGCAATTTCTGTCTGATCAGAATCTTTTCATCGGAATGATACCGGTGATCGTATGCTTATTTTCCAATTACGAAGAAAATAGCAGAAGATCTTAAGAAGACAGAAGAGCAGTGGAATGGCCAACTGTATGTGACAGACAGCTTAGATACCTGACTCCTGTAATATCTGATTCGGTTTTCTGTGGACAGGAGGATGAAGAGATCATGGGCGGAACGCGGGAAATGAAAGATACAGCCCAGAAGGATTTTATTGCTTTTCCGGATATTGCTGCGGATACGATCAATGCATTATTGTATCAAGGGAAGGCGTTGACAGATGCCGGAAATCTTTGCGCAGGCCCGACAGAGACGATCTATCAGGGTAAGGAGAAGCTTAAGGGTCAGTATGAAGATTTATGTAAGTATGAGCTGATAGACGGGAAAGTCAGGTTAATGTACCTGATAGCGAACCAGACTGCAGTGGACGGTAAAATGCTGCTCAGAAAAGCCGGTTATACGGGCGGAGCGTACCGGGAACAATACGAAGGAAAGATGCAGGATATTTTTCCGGTCATCGAGATTGTACTATATTGGGGCGAGCCGAGATGGAGAAGCAGCCGCAATATCCGGCGACTGTTTGCGAAGCGGAAATTTCCGGAGGGAGCATGGGACTATATTGACGATTTAAAGCTCCATGTATATGAGATGAGGCACTTGTCCCCGGAAATAAGAGAGCGGTTTCAGAGCGATATGCGAATCATAGTGGATTTTCTCGCAGAGGGCAGCGACTACCGTTCTGACAGGAAGATTATGCACAAGGCAGCATTGATCAGAATGATCAGAGTACTGTCTGGTGAAAGCGATACTGAAGATATAGGGGACTGGCTTTGCCAGAAAGGAATCAGGGAGGAGGATGAAGTTACGGTGTGCGAACTATTTGATCAGTATGTAAAGCAGGGACGAGAGGAAGGCTGGGAAGAAGGTAAAGCAGAGGGTAAAGCAGAGGGTAAAGCCAGACAGCTTGTGGAAGATATAGAGAATACCATGAATTTTTTTCATGTTACGCTGGAAAAGGCTTGTGAAAGTCTGGGAATAACCGTGAGCAGGTATGAAGAAGCCAAGAGAATCTACTAGCAGGTTTGTTATTCTGATGCAGGGACTTTACACGCTTTCCGGAATCTGGTATGATTACATTATTGTGGGTGATTAACCATACAGATATTAACAGGAGGCTTTGTTATGGGATTTATGTTATTGGCAGGAGGCTTTGTTGTTATTCTGATTCCCGTTGTGATCGCGGTGGTGTCGTCTGTCGTATCGGCGGTGGCGGCGTCGCAGGATATCGGGGAGGATGAATAGGCATTGCAGAGTGCGGGACAACAGATGAGATATGCCGGAGGATAGGGCAGGGAGAAGGAGACTTTTCGCTGTCCTTATTTTTTAACAACTTCTTAACACCGGTTTTTATTTCTTTTT
>CAMWLJ010000179.1 GCA_947175055.1 uncultured Lachnospiraceae bacterium
ATATCCAGTCTGAGGTTCAGCAGCTGATGAGCGAGATCGACCGTGTACAGAGCACGACCACCTTCAATGAGCAGAGTCTGTTAGATGGTTCTTTCTCCAACAAGGGTCTTCAGGTTGGCGCAGAATCCGGTCAGCATATCGGCATTACAATCAAGAACATGAATACCAACGAGTTGATTGCAAATGCGGTTGCAAAGGGAACGACCTTTGGCGTATCTAATGTTGAGAAAGATGCGAAGAGCACAGACGCAGATAACTATAAGGATGCAAATCTTACAGACGGAAAGAAGACATTTGCGTCTAAGTTGTTGTCAAAGTTTTATGACTTTGACTCGGATAGCATTGTTGATACAGACATTAAAGGCAAGATGGGTACGATGGATAACCAGAAGGGTGAAATGGCCAGTGCTTTGACCGATGCACCTACAGCAGCAGACTTTGCAGCATTGAATGCGTTTGCGAAGAGTGCGATCAAAGATGTATCTCAGCAGCGTTCCGATCTTGGTGCGATTCAGAACAGACTGGAGCATACGATCAGCAACCTGGATAACATCGTAGAGAACACCACATCTGCAGAAGCACAGATTCGTGATACGGACATCGCAACAGAGATGGTTAGATATGCGAATAACAACATCTTGCAGCAGGCAGGTACATCCATGTTGTCACAGGCTAACCAGAGCAACCAGCTGGCATTGTCCTTACTTGGCTAAGTGTGATAGCTTGTTGGCAGCTTAATAGTATGAGGTATTAGAGGGGCCGATGATATGATCGGTCTCTCTTTATCATAATAGGAAATTGCTTCGCATATTCGCGTTTGTTCTTTTTTAAAATATTTTCATGATTTTCTAAGTTAAACTTAAAACTGCCCGATATATATTATAAGTAATGTAAATCTATTTACTTACAGGATCGTAATGAGTTTTTAAGTTGCGTACGAGCTAAAGATTCATTACAGAAAGAAATAAAGTGGCAGGGAAGCCACATTAAATTCAAGGAGGAATATACCATGGTAGTACAGCACAACATTACAGCAATGAACTCTAACAGAATGCTGGGCCTTACAACAAAGGCACAGGCGAAGTCCACAGAGAAGTTATCATCCGGTTATAAGATCAACCGTGCAGCAGATGATGCAGCAGGCTTATCCATTTCCGAGAAGATGAGAAGACAGATCAGAGGACTTACACAGGCATCTGCCAATGCTCAGGACGGTATCTCCTGCGTACAGACAGCAGAAGGTGCGCTGAATGAAGTGCAGGATATGCTTCAGAGAATGAACGAGCTGGCTGTTAAGGGAGAGAATGGTACATTGACATCTACAGACCGCAGCTATATCCAGGCAGAAGTTAAGCAGCTGATGAGCGAGATCGACCGTGTACAGAGCACAACTACTTTCAATGAGCAGAGCTTACTGGATGGTTCCTTCTCCAACAAGGGTCTTCAGGTTGGCGCAGAGTCCGGTCAGCATATCGGCATTACGATCAAGAATATGAACACCAATGAGCTGATTGCCAGCGCACTTGCTAAAGGCACGACATTCGGAACAGGTAATGTGGAGGCTAACAGTACGGACACGAACATTGGCGGCGGTAAGTATGCTGATGGAGATACGAACATTCTGAAGTCTGATATGTTAGCGAAGTTCTATACCTTTGACAGTGGCAAGGTAGTTGATACGGATGTTCAGGATAAGGCATCAGGCAATGTTGTTGCAGCAGCAAATGGCATCAGCATAGATGCAGCGCCTACTGCAGCAGACTTTGCAGCGTTGAACGCATTTGCGAAGAGTGCGATCAAGGATGTATCTCAGCAGCGTTCTGACCTTGGTGCGATCCAGAACAGACTGGAGCACACGATCAGCAACCTGGATAACATTGTGGAGAATACCACATCTGCAGAGGCTCAGATCCGTGATACAGATATCGCAACTGAGATGGTTAGATATGCGAATAACAACATTCTGCAGCAGGCAGGCACCTCTATGCTGTCACAGGCTAACCAGTCTAATCAGCTGGCATTGTCCTTACTTGGTTAATGCTGGAAATCGCATTTATTACGTTATAACAGAACATGGCAACGGCTGGCATATGTCAGCCGTTGTTTTTCGATGAGCAGGATAGTGGAAATTATGAAGATTTTGTATATTGATGGGTATCAAAAAGAAAAAGCAGGAGTAGATATTGTGCAGGCATTGAGAGAGATGGGACATGATGCGCAGATTTATTCTGATGAACCAATGATCGTAACGGTACTGCAAGAGGCAGTTGTAAAGGAATTGAAAGACTATATCTGTGCCCATGAAGTACAATTGCTGGTGTCGATTCATTTTATCATGTGTGCGGAACTGGCGGCATGGCAGTTGGGGCTTCCGTATATTTCTATCTTATGGGATGCACCTTACACGGAGATTTATAATCCTCTGGGGAAAATGGAAAATGTCTGGGTGTCCACATTTGACAGACTGGACAGAGACAGGATGCTTGCAGCCGGAATACAGCATGTATTGTACCAGCCGCTTTCGGTAAATGCGAAGGAGATAACGGAATGGAACAGAGAGATACAGGAAACGTTGAAGGGGAATTATATTCATGACATAACTATGGTCGGCAGCCTGTACGATAAAAATCTGTATGACAGGCAGCAGGAATTGATTCCGGCAGCCCTGCAGCCGTATTTCAACAGTATTTTTGAGGAAGCTGCCTTTCGGTGGGACGGCATTGACCGGGTATATGGCAAGACCGGTGCAGAGATTTTGCAGTATATTAAGATGGCAAGTCCGGAGTTTTGCGTGCCGAATAAACAGGACATAGAAGATGTCCGAGTATTTGAGATATACTATCTGATCAGAAAGATTGCCAATATAGAAAGGATCGCGGTATTAAATCTTCTGGCGGAAAAGCATTCGGTCAAACTCTATACAACCAGTGAAGCAGCCAGGACAAAACTGCTGAATGTAGAAGTGGGACCGGCGGTTCTCTATGGTAAGGCAACGTCTTTGGTCTATGCGGGGAGTAAGATAAATCTCAATATTACTTTAAAAGGAATAGAGGGAGGAACACCGCTGCGAATCATGGATATTATGGCGGCCGGTGGGTTTGTGCTGACTTCATACTGCGCAGAAACGGCAGAGCTGTTTGAAGAGGACCGGGAGATTGTGATGTTCAGGAGTCCAGAAGAACTGTTGGAGAAAGTGGATTATTATCTGGCACATGACAGGGAGAGGCGTCAGATCGCGGAAGCCGGACTTAAAAAGGTGATGCGATGTTATACGTATGAGAAGAAGATGAGGGAACTGCTTGACTGGATGGCCGAATCAATCGGATGAATGATTCCATGGGGAGTTATGTCAAAGCAATAGGGAGATGTAAGTGGGATGTAAGAAGGAATGATTTCAAAAAATGTTGAACAGAATCTCTAAACTTAACAGTGTATGATCCGATATATATAATAAGTAAAGTGGGATGTCCTTTGAGGTGATCATAGTGCAGCTCCGCTTTTACCGATAGAACTGTAATGAGACTGTGGCAGCGTACGAGCCGGAATTTCATTACAGACAAGGGAGTAAGTGGCAGGGAAGCCACATTAAATTCAAGGAGGAATATAGTATGGTAGTACAACACAACATTACGGCAATGAACTCTAACAGAATGCTTGGTCTTACAACCAAGGCGCAGGCTAAGTCCACAGAGAAGTTATCATCCGGTTACAAGATCAACCGTGCAGCAGACGATGCAGCAGGCTTATCCATTTCCGAGAAGATGA
>CAMWLJ010000180.1 GCA_947175055.1 uncultured Lachnospiraceae bacterium
CCCATCACATGTCTGTGCTTGCCCCAGTATACCATATCCGGGCTCTCGCTTAAGAAGATATCCCCGAAAGGCGTGTGCCCGGAATCCGACGGTCTGCTTAAGAGCACAAAATTACCGTTGATCTTACGCGGGAACAGCACCGCATTTCTGTTAAAAGGAATAAAGGGATTCTCTATTCTCGTAAAGGTCTTGAAATCCGTTGTCTTGGCCATACCGATGGAAGCGCCGTAGAAATCCTGGCACCATATGATGTAATAGGTATCCTCCACCTTCACAAGCCGGGGATCATAGGCATAGACCGGCATGAAATCATTGCCCGCTTCATCCTTAAAAGGAATCTTCTCTTTCTCAAACTCCCAGTGGATCGCATCCTTGCTGTGGCCCAGATAGATATATGGAATTCCGTTCACCTGTTCACCACGGAATACGCCGATAAATTCATCCCCGTAAGGCATAACGGCGCTGTTGAAGATCCTGGCCACTCCTTCCACTGGATTCCTGCCGATGATCGGGTTCTCATTGTACCGCCAGATCGGTGCGCCCTTCAGACCTTCCGGTCTCTCCTGCCACGGTACGTTCGCTACTGCCGGGCTGATCATTTTTACTTCGCTCATTTTCTCCTCCATTCCTACTCCAACTTTATTTATCTCTTACGATATACCTGTCAGAAATTCCATATTCTTCCGGATCAGATCGCATCTTTGTGCCACACACTCCACGGAACGCAGCGGATCCGCCGGCGTGTGGAACACATAATCGATCAGCCGATCCACCGTAGTTGTCGCCACATGCATCCTCGTATCACTGGAAGCATAGTAGATATAGACATCCCCATTCTCTCTGGCGATGGCGCCGTTGGTAAACACCACGTTGGACACATCCCCCACGCGCTCCCCTTCCCTGGGACCGATCAGCATACCAGAAGGCTCCGCGATCACCTTGGACGGGTCTTTCAGGTCCGTGGCAAAAGCATAGATCACATAGCGCAGGCCGGCCGCCGTATTCCGCACACCGTGAGCAATGTGCAGCCATCCCTTTTCCGTCTTGATAGGCACCGCGCCTGCCCCGTTCTTCGCCTCCGTGATGGTGTGATATTTCCGCAGAGACGTCATTTGCTCCTCATCGATCACCGCATGGGTAATATCATCGCAGAGACCGAATCCTATGCCGCCGCCGGAACCTGTATCGATAAAATCATCCATTGGTCTTGTGTAAAAAGCATACTTGCCGTCAACAAATTCCGGATGCAGTACCACGTTGCGCTGCTGCGGAGAGCGCAGTGTGACCAGATTCGGAAGCCGCTCCCAGTTCTTTAAATCCTTCGTCCGCACGATGCCCGCCGCTGCCACTGCCGCAGACAGGTCGCTCACCGTTTTATCCTTGCTCTCGGAACAGAACACACCGTAGATATAGCCGTCCTCATGTTTCGTCAGACGCATATCATATACGTTTGTCTCCTCCGGGCAGGTATCCGGCAGCAGGATCGGATAATCCCAGAATCTGAAGCCGTCGATCCCGTTATCACTTTCCGCCACCCCGAAAAAGGACTTCCGGTCATTTCCTTCAATACGCGCCACTAAGTAAAACTTACCGTCAAGCTCGATCGCACCGGAATTCATCACCGCATTTACACCCAGCCGCTCCATAAAATAAGGATTTGTCTCCGGATTCAGGTCATATTTCCAGGTCAGCGGTATGTGCTCCCTGGTAAGCACCGGATACACATACCTGTCATAAACCCCGTTGTAGCTGTCGGCTTTTACATTCTTTCTGTTAATGAGTTTGTTGTACTTGTCTAATTCTACGTAATAGTTACTGTGCAGCATTTTCCCTCCATTTCCGATGCGGCTTTCGCCTGATCACCTCTAAACACATCCGTCCGTTGTGGTACGGGCACTTCCACGGCTCCACGATAGGCTTGCCGCTTACCGCCTCACCCCTGCTGTTCACATCCCAGAACCACTCGGAACCTTCTCTCTTGTCTATCAGATATTCCTTGATAAAATCCCACTCTGCCCTGGCCGCCTCCAGATATTCCTCGTGCTCCGGCGCCAGTTCGTAGGCATTCAGGAATCCGACGACTGCCTCCGCCTGCACCCACCAGACTCTCGTCTGATCGACCACACCTTTCTCACATTCATTCGCCAGCGAATGTCCGTCAAAAGCCGTCCTGTACACTTGACTGGTCAGATCAAGCACGATGGGAAGCATCTTTTCCTCATATGTC
This sequence comes from uncultured Lachnospiraceae bacterium, assembly GCA_947175055.1. Taxonomy (GTDB): domain Bacteria; phylum Bacillota; class Clostridia; order Lachnospirales; family Lachnospiraceae; genus UBA3282. The sequence continues at coordinate 2,228 of CAMWLJ010000180.1, forward strand.
TTGTCTCCCAGCACATCTGTACCTCTGCGGATCAGCCAGGCGGTCTCGATATCGTGCCCGTAGGAATGCAGGTCAAGGATCGAATGCATTTCCCTGTCAAAGAACACTTCCTGTCTGTGCAGTCCTGGATTGTAGATCTTCTCTGCGATCGTATCAAGGATCCACTTCAACCGTTCTTTCACCTTGTCGTCACCGCTCACCCGGTACAATTCCGTATATGCCTCGAACACATGCAGTAACGTGTTCATCGTTTTCTGGGCTATGACGCCGTTCTCGGACAGCTTATCATTCTCGATCTCCTGAAACTCCCTGTCGAAAGCCTCCTTATATCCGATCTCGTCCCTGCACAGCTCCTCTATGATATGGAAAAGGTCGAAGGCCGTCTTAAGCGCCGTTTCGTCACCGGACGCATCATAATAGGAAGACAACGCATAGATAGAAAAAGCCTGGTTGTATGTATGCTTCGTGGTATCCTCCGGCGTCCCGTCACAGGCTACCGACCAGAACACGCCGCCCTTCTCCTGATCCACACAATATTTCTGCATGAATTCGTACCCATGCCTGGCTTCCTCCAACAACGACTCATCTCCCAGTGTCAGATACGCATTCGCATAAAACCATGTGATCCGGCTGTTCAGGATACATCCCTTCACCGCCTGCCGGTCTACCTTAAGATCGTGATCCATATACCCATAGTAGCCGCCGTGCACATCATCCCGCATTTTTTTCCAAAATGGGATGATGCAGTTTGTCAAGTGGGTCCTGATCTCTTCTGTCATCATTGCATTCCCCCTCCGTTCTACTTTCTTTATTCTCTCTATTTTCTTCTTTTTCTTTATTTTTTAGTTTATTCTTAGTTTCTTCCTTTCTCTGTTTAAACCTATGCTTGGCAACTTTATTCCCGCGAACAACGAGCCGAGTGGCTGCTTGCAGACATTTGGCGACTGCCGTGAGTGGCAGATATCCCGCTGCTATGCAACACTACAAATTCGATACCCTGTTACTCGCGGCGGAATATTTGATTTCTCTTCCTATATTCTTTTATTTGTGCTTTTACATTATGTTTTCTGTAAATTTCCTTTTCGTTTTTAGTCATTAATTATTTTTTAACCTTAATTTAAGTATACATTACTTTACTTTTTAATCAATACCAAATTTGAAATAACACGGGGTATTTGATGGATTCCTATCATTTTCTGCTTTTTTCACAATTTGTGAGACTCTGATTTGTGTATATTGACTATCGAACTCCGTTAACGTTACTTTTCACGGGCAATGTCAGTTAGTTAAGCTATCAAGTCAGATTCCAACACAGGGTCTAACCAAAATTTTATAAAAAGCTTCTCTAAAGGGGTTGACAAAGAATCGAGTCAGGACTACCGGCTTAGCCGGTAGCCTGCGCAGCCCCATAAGGGGCTTGCTGGTCTGCTTTGATTCCCTACTGCCACTCCAA
>CAMWLJ010000181.1 GCA_947175055.1 uncultured Lachnospiraceae bacterium
CCCGGCGCTGCCTTGACAGTTGCTACCTTCTTATTGCTGCTGCTCCACGTAAGCGTATCCGTACCGGCTATTTGCGCCATTGTATTCAGTTTAACATTCTTACCGTTTGTTATACTTATGCTGTAGGTATTACCGGATACATAATCAGTCTCGGAAAGGCCTAAGCCATCATTATAACTTTTACCTGGCTCAATCTTACCGGAAAGCACCGAATCACACGCAGGTAATTTGGTCGTAGTCACTGCTTTCTTCACGACTTTGGACTTCACTTCTCCAAACAACGCCGTCACCTGAATGTTATATTTGGATGTCTGCGTCAGAGACTTTATTCTATAAGTGAGTATCCATTTTCCATTGATCTTGTCGGCGCGTCCCAGGCCATCTTTCTTCACAAAGTGTTCTGAGTCATGTTTCCAGTCGGCCTCAGAGTCCCACCTATCAAGCCAGTCGCCATTGCCCCAGTCGTCATCCTGCCATCCATCATATCTGCTCCACTCATGGCCATCATCGCTCACATAGGTACCACCATCACCGCTGAACGGGATATTCTCTACGTAGATACTTCTGACCGTCCTTCTGGCATCCAGTATCTCGATACGGTATGCTTCTGCAAACTGGTTCATCTCAAACTGTACATCGAAGCGGTTATCGATCACATTTACGGCCTTCAGACTCTTCACCGGTGCCAGATCTTTCGCTGAAATCTTCACTGTTACAGATGTATTAAGTACTTTATCTTTTAGTGTAAGATTCAGAGATCCCTTCGCATAGGCTGTCAGATAACCGCTGTCCGAAATACCGAAGCTGCTTTCTTTTCCTGCACTCTTTAAGGATGCCTGCGCTTCCTTAACGTCGATTCTGCCATGGGTATCGTAATTATCCTGATTCAGAACTGTTTTGCCTTCTTTATACTCTACAAGGTTTTCCAGCCGAATCCTCTGGCCTACCTGCATGGAAGTATTCTTTGCTTTCATGCTGTCTGCCTGCGCAGTAACGCGAATCTGAATCATGTTTGCCTTAACTCCAGATGCCGTATCTATTGCGCAGATCGTAACTGTACCCGGCTGTTTCAGGGTTATCTTGCCATTCTTATCAACGGCCGCAATGCTGCTGCTCTTTGTATAACCTTCTCTCTCAATTCTTATTGCACCGGTATACGCATCATAGTCATCATAGATATAATCCCGGAAATAGTATGTGATCTTCGGCTCTGCATAACTCTTCTTTAAAGCCGCCGCTTCCGCCTTTAAGAACGGAATCGGCACATAAATCCCATCTCCTGCCACATCCTCGAACAAACCTTCCAGAGAAATCTGCGCATTTCGCTTTGAGAGCGGTATCTCATACCCAATCCTAGATGCTTCTCTGATCTGTTCTTCTGTCGGTGTATCATCAGCATATTCTTTATTATATACATGATAACCGTCGGCGTCATAAATATCTGCAATCTGTTCGCCATCTAATACTGCCGTAATATCATCCACATGTTTCAGTGTGGTCTTGCAGCTCTTAGCCGTTCCCGCCGCACTCAGGCTGACCTGACACCCGTCCGCAAAGCTTCGCACTGCACTGACATTGCGGACATAAACCGTATAGTCCTTCTGCGGTTCTAGGCCATCGATCTCGACAACTACCGCCTTTGCATTTGCCTTCTTATAGTTGTCTATGCTAACGGATATACTGCCTGCTGACTCATATGTAGAGTTTATGAAACTCGGAGACGCCGCAAAGATACCCTGCCACTGCTCATTCTTCATTTCATCAGTGACTTTCTTCTCAATAACATCCGCCTTAACATTCTTGCCTTCTACTACATAGATCTCTCTGCGGAATCCATCATTCTTAGCCGGCGGCATATACTCAACTATAATGGAATGATCCGTCGGCGTCACCTTTGTGATCTTAGGCGCGCTGACTTTCTTCACCGTAATGGTGGTCTTAGCAGATTTCGCACCGTCAATGCGGACCTTCTTTCCATCCACCAAATGCATCGGATAGACTTCAACGGTCGCCTTGCCGCCTTCCTTCAGCGCCGTCACTTTACCGAATTCATCGACATGCATATATTCCTTGCCAGCAGTTACTTCATAACCAAGACAGATAATATCTGCATTCTGCACTTTCTTGATCTTGACATCCAGTTCCTGCTCCTGTCCTACTACCATCGTTTTAGGAGGCGCATTGAATGCCAGAGACTTCGGCGCCACAGCGTCTTTCAGATTCCCCAGCAGTTCCGCTTCGCTGAATTTAAAGATAAACCGCTCATTATAGTCTTCTTCCCAGCGAATGCTGAATATAAGATCTTCCTGTTTCTCTTTGTCACGCACTGTCGCGTCATACGTAAATTGCAGTGTTTTCTCACTGTAATCTCTCGTGATAGAACCGATCAGTCTGTCACCTGCCGCATTCTTGATCGACTGCTCATAGATAACCTTATTCCAATCAAAGGAAGAAGCATAGAAATCATACTCCTCCGGCACTTTGATTCTTATATTGACGATGTTACCTTCCTTCTCGTCATTGTCATCGGGCGAAGCATTATAATAAGCAATGCCGTCCTTGATCATAACGGTATGTTCTTTCACAATACTGCCGGCGTTGTCTTCAGGAATGCTAATATAGTCCTTAATATCAACCTTCTTGCCGCTGCGTTCATCCATCTCTACAGTGGAAGCGCCTCTGACAACTTTGATCGGTGTTCCCTTGGCAGGTTCTGCCGCAATGATAGTATAGTTATTGGAAATGTAGTTGTCTCCTGTAAAATTATCCTCCCCCTGGGCAGCATAATCTCCGATCAGGCTGTAGCGCTTATCACCGGTTCCCTGCAGCAGGGCATCGGCATTTTCCCGTCCATACTCTGTGCCGCTCGCGTTATCGCGCACATATACTTCCGGCATAAAGATCATGGATCCATCTCCATCGTCCCAATACCAGGCCGGGAAAACTTCTTCACCACGTATCTCTGTCCTGATGAAGTATTTCCTGTCCGCCTCGGGAATTTCTCCTTCTACGGCCTTCACGCTTGCAACATCCTGCCCAAAGAAAGCATCCCATGCTGCATCCAATACAGCTGAAACAGGCTGCCCTGCCGTAAACTCTTCTGTCAGTTCAGGCACTACGAAGACCAGTTCCTTCTGCTTTACAGTAATGACCGCCAGTTCCGTATCAGGCAGATCATAGTACCTCTCATTGCCGCCGAACTCCACACTGATCCTATAAGTTCCGGCATTCTTCGTCCAGGCCCATGCAGCCTCTTCCGTTGGAAGTGTCGTATAGGTTTTGCTCTCTCCTGTAGAAGAATTCCAGATCGTATAGGTTAAGCCATACTCTCCTTCCGCAAAAGTCACGGCTTCTTTCGTCTCCGCACCGGTCGCGTCCGTCTTGATCACAACGGGCGCATTGAGACGCGCCAGATCATCCTTGATCAAAGCATATGCCGATTCGGCGTCATAGGTCTTCGTCTTCTCGATCTTCTTGCCGCCTGCCGTCGTGATCCCGTCGAATACGATCGCGTCTGTTCCCTTGGCCTTAACCGTTATGGGAATATGAATGTCCGTATCTGCATCAAAATTACCTCCAAAATCATGAAGAACACCATCATATCTTCCCATC
>CAMWLJ010000182.1 GCA_947175055.1 uncultured Lachnospiraceae bacterium
AGGACAGAGATATCGCGATGGTATTCCAGAACTATGCTCTGTATCCTCATATGTCAGTATATGATAACATGGCATTCGGACTTAAGTTAAGAAAAGTTCCGAAGGATGAAATCGATAAGATGGTTAAAGAAGCAGCTAAGATTCTTGACCTGACAGCTTTGTTGGATCGTAAACCGAAGGCTTTGTCCGGTGGTCAGAGACAGCGTGTTGCTATGGGCCGTGCTATTGTTCGTAATCCTAAGGTATTCCTTATGGATGAGCCGCTTTCCAACCTGGATGCTAAGCTGCGTGTACAGATGCGTGTTGAGATCTCCAAACTGCACCAGAGACTGGGCACAACGATCATCTACGTAACACATGACCAGACAGAGGCTATGACACTTGGTACAAGAATCGTAGTTATGAAGGACGGTGTTGTTCAGCAGGTAGATACACCTCAGAACCTGTATCAGAAGCCTCAGAACCTGTTCGTAGCAGGATTCATGGGATCACCGCAGATGAACTTCCTTGATGCTGTCGTTGAAGTAAAGGGTGATGTTGCTAATCTGAAGATCGCTGGCAAGAGCATTCCGTTACCGGCAGCTAAGTCCAAGAAGCTGATCGACGGCGGTTACAACGGAAAGACAGTGACATTCGGTATCCGTCCTGAGGATGTATATGATTCCGAAGCATTTGTTTCATCCGCTCCTTGCGTATTCGAGTCTACCATCAAGGTTTACGAGCTGCTTGGTGCAGAAGTTTACTTATACTTTGATCTGGCTGAGTTCCCGATCACAGCAAGAGTAGATTCCCGTACAACGGCAAGACCTGGTGATACTGTTAAATTTGCTTTCGACGTTGAGAAGATTCACGTATTTGACAAAGAGACAGAGCAGACAATCACGAACTAATAGAATGAACATGAGGGGGATGCCCAGGCATCTCCCTTATTTGTTTCGCGGGAAATCGTTTTGCTTATTCGAGTTTGCGAAGCGAGTCATACAAACGAGTATTGCTTGTTTTGCTCTATGGTCAACTATGTGGCGGATGTGTTATAATGAATATGGGTATCAAAAATAGATAGGAAGAGAGGTTGCGGAATGATTTCCAGTCAGGTGATTAGGAGTAGTATTGAAGAACTTAGGGCGATATCCAAGGTCGATTTGTGCGTATGGGATTTGGAAGGTAAAGTGGTCGCATCCACCTTTGATGCCGAAGAAATAACGTCAGCGCTGATTGAAGGGTTTGTGCAGTCGCCGGCGGACAGCCAGGTGATCGGTATGCATCATTTGCTGAAAGTATTGGACGAGGATGAGGTGCTTTTCATTTTGGATGCCAGAGGGAGCAGTGAGGAAGCCTATATGCTGGGGAGAATCGCGGTCAGTCAGCTTCAGCATCTGATTATTGCCTATAAGGAAAGATATGACCGTAATAATTTCTTCCAGAATTTGTTATTGGACAATATGCTTCTGGTAGATATTTATAACAGAGCAAAGAAACTGCACATAGAAGCAGCCGTGCCGAGAGCCGTATTTCTGGTTGAAACGGATAAAGAGAAAGAGAAGGAAAAGGATTTTACAGCAACGGAATTGCTGAACGGTATGTTTTCGACACAGGTTGGAGATTATATTACAGCGGTGGATGAAAGCAATGTTATTCTGATCAAAGAGCTGCTGCCGGAAGATGATTATACGAGACTGGAGCAGGTGGCGAGTACCATCGTGGATATGATGAACATGGAAGCGATGATGAATGTACGTGTAGCCTATGGTACGATTGTAGGAGAACTGAAGGAAGTCTCCAAGTCATATAAGGAAGCGAAGATGGCGCTGGATGTCGGTAAGATCTTCTATGCAGAGAAGAAAGTGAGCGCTTACAATACGCTGGGAATCGGTCGTCTTATCTATCAGCTGCCGATCAATCTGTGCCGTATCTTTATCGATGAGATTTTTGGTTCCAATGTACCCAGTGAGCTGGATGATGAGACCCTGACAACGATTAATAAGTTTTTTGAGAATAATCTGAATGTATCCGAGACTTCCAGACAGCTTTTCGTACATCGGAACACGCTTGTGTACAGGATTGAAAAGCTGGAAATGAGTACAGGCCTGGATATTCGTACCTTTGAAGACGCATTGACCTTCAAGATTGCCCTGATGGTTGTAAGTTATATGAAGTATCTGGATTCGTTGGATTATTGATCATTAATATATTTGTGCCGGATAGAATATCTATCCGGCATTTTTTCTGTTTGAGAAGCATATATAGGTAATAGGATGAACCTTTGAGAAATTATAAATAAAATCTGACATAGGAGTGAGAGGGAGGATATGTATCGGAAAGAAATCATATATTTAGGATTGTACAAAGAAGGCAGCAGAATCGGCAATGCAGGATTTGTGAAGGTGGAAAACAGGGAGACGGAAAGCCGGCTGGATTTAAAACTGCGGAATATTCCTTTTAGTATCAATGGGAGATTTCCTGTCCGCATTTATAATGGCGCAGACTGGAAGGAGATTAACGGCGTTTCGGTACAGGAGGGAGAAGGAAGCTGGGCGGACAAAATAATGGATTCAGCACAGTGGCTGCAGGTTCAGATCATGCTTCCGGGAGGATATTTACTGGAAGGGAAAAGCAAAAATGCAATAGAAGACGCTTCCGGTGTAAACACGGGAGGCATTGGAAATTTGAGCGCGGCAGAAGACCGGCAGGAGCTTCCTCATACGCAGCAGCCCATACAGGAAAGCCTGCAGGAACCTGTGCAGTATAATCAGCAGCAGAATATGCAGAGAAGCGCGCAGGAACCCGTGCAGCAGAGCAAACCGCATAATACGGTGCAGTTCATACCGGTAATGCAGAGTAGAAGCAGAGATCAGACTTCAGAGGATTCAGGAAGTACATACACAGACTGGCCGGATCATGATGATGGCAGTCAGAGCATACAGAGTTTTCCGGACAACAGATTCCGTAGAGAAGTAAGTGTGAATAAACAGGGAGATGAAGCTGAAAGCAGCAGAGCGGAAAGTGTATATTCAGGGAATGCAAATGGTGCACAGGATATGGACAAAGCAGACCGTACAGAGCGTGATAAGAAGAAGACGATTGTCATAACCGAAGAACTGCAGCGTCCAAACGTCACGGGAAATGTTGTCGATCAAAGGCTATTGCAGGAGAGTTCAGCGGCCTACAGTCTGAAAGAGGACAAGTGGGAACAGATTCTGGACAGTTATGAGAAGATTCACCCTTACGGTGACGAACGGGTTTATGTGAAGCTGGAGCCGAAAGACTTTATTATTCTGCAGTCAAAATACCAACACCTGGTGAATAACAGTTTCCTGCTGCATGGATTTTATAATTACCGGTATGTAATTCTTGGTAAGGAACAGGACTATTATCTTGGGGTACCGGGCGTCTTCTATGAGCGGGAGAAAATGGTTGCCCTGATGTTCGGTTTTGAAGCTTTTGAGTGTCCGGGGGGAACTGCCAGAGCGGGTGAGTTTGGTTATTATCTCAGAAAAGTAGAATTATAGTAAACCCCCATCATGCTTAGCCTGCCGTCGGGCGGGCCGCATGGCCATCCATGCTGTGAAAGTCGAAGACTTTCATAGTAAACC
>CAMWLJ010000183.1 GCA_947175055.1 uncultured Lachnospiraceae bacterium
AAGGATGTAGTGCTTCCTTATCAGGAGAATGCGCTGAATGACAGGATCGAGGGAGCGGAGAAAAGCCATTGTATCGAAAACTTCCGCATGGCGGCGGAGAAGCTGCGCACGGGCAAGTGTGACGGAGAATTTTATGGTATGGTTTTTCAGGACAGCGATGTGGCGAAGTGGCTGGAAGGCGCGGCCTACTGCCTTGCGCAGAATCCTGACCCGGAATTGGAGAAGCGCTGTGATGAGATCATTGAGCTGATCGGCAGTGCGCAGCATGAGGACGGATATCTAAATACCTATTTTACGGTTAAAGAGCCTGATAAGAGATGGACGAATCTTCATGAGGCTCATGAACTTTACTGCGCAGGGCATATGATCGAGGCTGCGGTAGCTTATGCAGAGTGTACCGGTAAGAACAGGCTTCTGGAGATCATGTGCGGCATGGCGGATCATATTTATAAGCATTTTATCGAAGAAGGCGCAGAGGGCTATCCTGGGCATCCGGAGATCGAGCTGGCGTTGATGCGTTTGTTCCGCTGTACAAAAGAAGAGAAATATAAGGAGCTGGCGCTTCATTTCATCAATGTGAGAGGCGTAGACAGTGCTTATTATGAGAAGGAGAAGAGCCGGAACAATTGGGCAGTCTGGGGGAACAGAACCGTTGATACGGAATATAACCAGTGCACGGAACCCGTCAGAATGCAGAAGAAAGCGGTGGGACATGCGGTGAGGGCGGTCTATCTCTATACCGGTATGGCGGATGCCGCCATGGAGACAGGAGACGATGCGCTGGCAGAGGCGTGTAAAACTCTCTGGGACAATATCACCGGGAGCAGGATGTATGTGACGGGTGCCATCGGTTCTGCATATGAGGGGGAAGCTTTCACGAAAGATCATCATCTTCCTAACGATACGGCATATGCTGAGACTTGTGCGGCCATCGGTCTGATCTTTTTTGCCAATAAAATGCTCTGTCTGGAAAGGGACCGTAAATATGCGGATGAGATGGAGCGCGCTTTGTATAACTGTGTTCTGGCGGGAATGCAGTTAGACGGAACCAGGTTCTTCTATGTGAATCCGCTGGAAGCGCTGCCGGGAATTTCCGGGGAAGCGCAGACTCATAGGCATGCGCTGCCCGTGCGGCCGAAATGGTTTGCCTGCGCGTGCTGTCCGCCGAATGTGGCAAGGCTATTGGCTTCCTTGTCAGAGTATGCATGGCATATATTGCCTGACAGGTTGTTCTGCAACTTATTTGTCGGCGGTGTGTTGGATTTTAGTGACAGCTTCGGCGGCAAGATCAGGTTGGAGACAGACTTTCCGTATGATAATAAGATCACTTACCGGTTTGAGCCGGAGGGAGAGTCGATGTCTGTACCCTTGGCGATTCGTATTCCTGCATGGAGCACTGACACAGTGATCTGTCTGAACGGCAGGCCGTTGCAATGTGAGGAAGTTTGTGCCGGTGATGACAGGGAGTGCAAATATGTGATGGAGGAGAGCGGCTACGCATTTTTGCACAGAGATTTCAAGGCAAATGACGTGTTGACGGTGGAACTGGATATGACTGCCAGAAAGGTATATACTTGCAATAAGGTGTCTGCCAATACCGGAAAAGCAGCCATTCAGAGAGGGCCTTTGATTTACTGCGCGGAGGGTGTTGATAATGATGGAGATGTACTGTCCCTCTCTTTGAAAAAGGGCGGCGCAGTCACAGTTGGTGAATATCTGCCGGATAAACTGTACGGAATACGGGAAGTGTATGCGGATGGATATAGGGAGACTGTAAACGATAAACTTTACAGCTATGAGGCCCCGATAGAGGAGGAGTGTCAGATCACGCTGATTCCTTACTATGCGTGGGGGAACCGTGGCTTAAACCAGATGAGAGTCTGGCTGCCGGAGAAGAGATAGAGAGCGGAGCTTTTTCAGATTTTATCGTATAATTTTCATTTTTTTGTCACATGATAATCATGAACTATGGCAAATGGCAGACGCGTCTGCCGTTTGTCATAGTCTTTTGGACAAAGATAAGTTTGTCAGTTTGTTTAAGTGACAGGAGGATGAAAATAAAATGGATTATAATAATCTACCATTGGATCTGGGATTTGCGATCACGACAAACCGTGCGGCGATGGATCGGTTTGTGGATATGACGGACGATGAGAAAGAAGAATTTATCGAGAGAAGCCGTGGTGCGATGTCCGGAAAAGAGATAGAGAAACTGGTCAATTCTCTGGCTAAAGAGGAGGAAGAGCCGGATCTTCATCTTGAGGATGTCAAAAATATTTTTAAAGGGCCGGGTATCGGCTGAGTCCGTGTGGTTCTGCGCATATGCGGGGCAGATGAGCGGCGGCCGGAGGAAGAAGACGGAAGTGAGGAAATATGATGAGAATACAGCTGCCTGATAAAGTGCATAGGATCATTGAAACGTTGACTGCGGCGGGATATGAAGCATATGCTGTGGGCGGCTGTGTCCGTGATTCCGTATTGGGCCGGACGCCGAACGACTGGGATATTACCACATCTGCGAAGCCGGAGGATGTGAAGAGGCTTTTCACAAGGACCATCGATACCGGGATCAAACACGGCACGGTGACGGTGATGATGGATCGGGAGGCTTTTGAGGTGACCACATACCGCATTGACGGCGTGTATGATGACGGGAGGCATCCGAGAGAGGTAACTTTTACCGCGAGCCTGGCGGAAGACTTAAGACGGCGGGATTTTACCATCAATGCCATGGCATACAATGAAAAGACCGGGTTGGTGGATCTGTTTGACGGTATGCAGGATATTCAGGCGGGTATGATCCGCTGCGTGGGCAATGCCGAGGAGCGCTTTACGGAAGATGCACTTCGTATGCTGCGCGCGGTGCGTTTTTCCGCGCAGCTGGGATATGAGATCGCAGAGGATACAAAGAATGCTGTCAGGAAGCTTGCGCCGAATCTTAGAAAGATCAGTGCGGAGCGCATTCAGACAGAGTTAGTGAAGCTTGTGGTGTCTGATCATCCGGATTATATGCGTACCGCTTATGAGACGGGAATCACGGGACAGATCCTTCCGGAGTTCGATCTGTGTATGGAAACTGTGCAAAATAACCCACATCACTGTTATAACGTTGGGGAACATATCTTGCATGCGATGTTAGAGGTGGAGCCGGATAAAGTGCTGCGGCTGGGGATGCTTTTTCATGATATCGGAAAGCCTCAGACGCTGACGATAGATGAGAAGGGGATCACGCATAATAAGGGACATGCGGCCGTCGGGGAAAAGATGACGATGCAGATTCTGCGCCGTCTGAAATTTGACAATGATACAATACAGAAAGTGACGAAGATCGTACGCTGCCACGACCAGGAAGTGGAATCTTCGCCTGCCGGAGTAAGGCGGGCGGTGCACAGGATCGGAGAGGATATCTTCAGGATGCTTTTTGCGGTGAAACGCGCGGATATTCTGGCACAGAGCGATTATCAGCGGGAGGAGAAGCTTGCCAGGCTGGCATACATATATGAACTCTATGAGGAGATCTGCAGAAAGCAGGAATGTGTAAGCCTGAAAGACCTGGCCGTTACGGGAAG
>CAMWLJ010000184.1 GCA_947175055.1 uncultured Lachnospiraceae bacterium
TATTTCTGCAGGAAAGGATAGATGATAAACAACGGCAGCATGGCAATAAAGGCGATCGCCATTCGGATGGACGTAGCCGGAAGCTTCGCCACCTCCGCACCGATATTTCCTGCCACCTTACCGCTGGCAAGATACTGGATATCCGTGATCATCTGGTTTAACAGATTCTGAATACTGAACAGCTTCTGTCCTTGGTTTCCTGACAGATAGTATAAGCCGTTTGTCCAGTCATTCCAATACCCCAGCCCGGAAAATAATCCCATCGTCACAAGAATCGGCTTGCCCAACGGCATGATCAGTACCGAAAAGATCCGCAGATGCCCCGCGCCGTCAATCTTCGCCGCCTCGAACAACGCTTCTGGGATACTGGTCATAAAATAACTCCGTATCATCAGCACGTTGTTCGCGCTCAGCAAAAGATTCGGGATGATCAACGCCCACAGTGTATTCTTGATATGAAAATAATTGACGTACATTAAATAAGTAGGCACCAGGCCACCATTGAACAACATGGTGAAAAAGATAAAAAAGGTCAGCGCCCGGCGGTGCGGCAGTGTCTTGACAGACAGCGGATATGCCATCAATGACGACATTGCGATATTCAACACCGTACCGACGATCGTCACAATGATGGTGACCCCGTAAGCCCGCAGGATCTTATCGCCCTGACGGATGATATACTGATAAGCGTAGAAACTGAATTTTTCCGGGAAAAAGGAATAACCGTTCCTGATCAGTACGTTTTCATCCGTAAGGGAGGAAAGAAATACCAGCACAAAAGGCAGCACGATCACCAGGGTGACCAGGATCAGGACCACATTGATCATGATCTGATACCGTTTGCTTTTCATTGAATTCTCCATCTTCTTTCCCTCCTCTAAAACAGCGCCTGGTCTTTATCGGCTTTCCGCACTACCCAGTTACTCAACATCACGATCACAAATCCGACTACCGACTGGTACACGCCTGCTGCAGACGACATACTGATATTGCCCCGCTCGATCAGTGCCCGGTACACATAGGTATCGATAACATTGGTTGTCGGGAACAGCACACCCGAGTTCATGGGAACCTGATAGAACAGGCCGAAGTCCGAATAGAAGATCCTGCCTATGCTCAGAAGCAGCAAGGTAATGATCGTAGGCACCAGGCAGGGCAGCGTGATGTTGCGTATCTCCTGCCATTTACTCGCACCGTCCAGTCTTGCAGCCTCATAGAAGGAAGGGTCGATCCCCACCAGGGATGCTATGTAGATCAGACAGCCATAACCTACCCCTTTCCAGCAATTGGCAAAGATCAGGATAAACGGCCAGTACTTCGGCTCCTGATACCACTGGACAGGATCCAGATGCAGAGCATTTAAGATCGAATTGTTGATCAGGCCATTCTCAGAACTTAAGAGCGCATACACGATATAACTCAAAATGACCATCGACATCAGAAACGGCAGCAGGATCGCACTCTGGTAGAGTTTCTTCATCTTTGTGCTTCTGACTTCACAGATCAGGATTGCGATCGCGATACCCACTACCATATTTACCAGGATAAACGCCACATTGTAAAGCAGGGTATTTCTCGTGATGATCCATGCATCCTTCGTGGCAAAAAGGAACTTAAAGTTTTCAAATCCGGCCCACGGACTGGCGAAGATCCCCTCCGCAAAATTCAGTTTCTTAAAGGCGATCACGATACCTGCCATGGGAATGTAATTGTTGATGAGCAGATACAAAAGCCCCGGAAGCATCATCAGATACAACGGCCAGTGATCTCTGTACGCCTTCAGGCGTGATTTTTTCTCCATTCTGTTACCCCTTTCTTTCTCTTCTCCTGTTTCTTCCCTTACCAGGGAAGAACCGCCCGCAGGCGGTTCTGTAACAGTTTAATCCTGCGGCTCCCCTACTGTGAGATCGGATTTATCTGTATCACTTCAGAACTTACTGATTCTCACTCAGCCATTTATCAAACTGCTCCTGCTTCGCAGCGATCACCTCATTGATGCCTGCATCTTCCAGAGCGCTTAAGAATTCCGGGATATAGACTGCCGGATCCGCGGACCCGCTGTTCAGGGAACCGGAATACTGCTTCACTACATTGGCAAGCGCTGCGATCTGGTTCTCATACTGCGAATTGTCAAAGTAGAAGCCAAGTGCCTTCGATGCTTTCGCAGAATTGTTGAATTCTTCCATCTTCTCCCAGAGCTGCGGATCAGAACCGCTCCACTTATAGCCGATGAACTGGTTTGGAAGCTCCCAGCCAAGGTTCAGGCTGTAGCCGACGTTGTCCACGGTAACGCCCTCCGGATAATTAATGATGCCGTTTTCCGCATCTTCCAGCACATAGTCCACGCCTTCCTCACCCCAGTTGAGCAGATTCATCACTTCCGCACTTCCGTACATATAGTCCAGTACTTCCATCGCTTTCTCGGGATTCTCGGAGTTCTGTGCGATGGAGAAGATCACGCCATTATAGCTCTGTGCCATCTTAATTGGGTACTCTCTGAAGGGTACGATCTCGAATTCATATCCTGTGGAGCTTTCAAACTCTACCGGCGTTCCCGGATGATAGGAGAAGAACAGGGAGAACATATTGCCTGCCTTAAACACGGTCCTCCAGTTCTCGGTATTCGTTCCCGCATCCTGGCTGATATAACCCTTCTTATACCAATCATACAACATGGTGGTAGTATCTCTGTACCAGTCGCTGGCATAGAAATTCTCGATGGTCGTGCTGTTCTCCGGATCCATCAGCGCGCCAAGCGTATTGGAATCCGCCAGCCCCTCTATGCTGGACATACGTGCGATCGGTGTATCACCCTCGTTGATCGAGAACAGCATCGTCATATCCGGCTCGCCCGCCTGCACTTTCTCAAACACCGGCTCTAAGTCCTTCGGCTCCTTGATTGCAGAAGTGTCAATGCCGTACTTTTCCACCAGGTCCTTACGCATGAAGATCGCCGGGATGCTGCCCCGCTCGATCTGGGTCGGCACGCCGTACACGAACCCGTCCACGCTGTTGCCCTTCAACGTATCTTCCCCGAAGATCCCTTTCAGATTGGTGCCGTACTGGTCTATCAGCCCGCCCATATCCATGATCTGTCCGGAATGCATATACTGCACCGCACTGGTGGCATTCGTACAGAAGATATCGATCTTCTCATCTCCTGCCAGCATCAGCTGCAACTGCTGGGAAGCGCTCGCCCAGGGCAGCACCACCAGATCCAGCCTGGCATTCAGTTCTTTTTCCAGTATTTCGTTTACCTTTGCCTCGATCCGTTCTTCATCCGGCTGCTGGGTGCCGTTCAACACCATGGTCACCGTGTACGGTTCGCCGCCTTCTTCTCCTGCCGCACCGGAATCTGCTCCCGCGCTGCCGGAACCACCGGCATCTCCGCCTCCACAGCCTGCCAAAGAGACTGCCATCGTTGCCGCAAGTAATACTGCGATCAGTTTTCTTTTCATATCTCATCCTCCTGTTTTC
>CAMWLJ010000185.1 GCA_947175055.1 uncultured Lachnospiraceae bacterium
TATGTGGAAGATGAGTATTTCATGAGCGGCACGGCCAATGTCTATGAGGAGGATGCATTCCAGAACCCGAAGGTGGCAATAGCGGATGCACCCTATACTACCAGACTGCTGGTGCGCCGGCCTGCCAGGATGGAGAAGTTTAGCGGTAATATCGTGATCGAGGTCTTGAATGCCACGGCCATGATTGACATTGACAGGATGTGGGTGGATACCTGGCGGTTTTTTACGAGGAACGGGGATATCTATATCGGTATCACCAGTAAGGGGCAGGTAGTTGACGCGCTGAAGCGGTTTGATCCGGAGCGGTACGCGGCGATCAACTGGGACAATCCCGACAGGAGCCGGACACCCATCGCGGAGATCAAGGACAATCCGATGTTGTTTCTGGAGGAGTATGAGAGCGGTCTGTTCTGGGATATGCTGATCGATCTGGCAAGGCTTCTGCGTAAGGACGGGGAGGAGAATCCGCTTGCGGGTTATGGTCCGGCACATCTGTTCCTGACCGGGTGGTCCCAGTCCGGCGGTTACATCGCGAGGATTCTGCATTCCTTTGCGTATCAGCCGAAGATTGAAGAGGAAGGTCCGCTGTTTGACGGGTATCTGCTGGCGGGCTGCGGTGCGGCGGATGCGCCGATGAATGCTTACAGTTCCGCATTCCGATTTGGACAGAGCGGAATCCCTCAGGGCAGCATCCTGGGCGGTAAGGAGCCGGTGATCGCCGTTAATACGGAGAGTGAGAACAAGTATGCTTACTGGTACGGTGATTTTGATGAACCGGAGTTCAAGTTCCGCACCTGGCAGATCCCGGCATCCAGCCATGATACGGCCTATAATCTGATCGAATACTATGAAGGATACCAGAGAGAAGATTTGGAAAAGCTGGGCTTTACCAATGTGTGGGAAGGGTGTGAAGGGGAGCCGATGGACTGTCCTTATGAACCGATCTTCCATGCGGCCTTCTATCATCTGTACAACTGGGCGATTCATGGGATTCCGGCGCCCCATGCACCGAAAATAAAGACCAGGATCGTACGGAAGGAACAGGCATGCTTTGGATTCTTTGGCAATTTTGTGGAGAACCTTACTGATGCGCTGGGCAATGCCGTAGGCGGTATCAGGCATCCGGTGGTGGATTGTGCGACCGGTACTTATGTATCTTTCAGCAGAAGAGAAGACGGCACGATCCAGGAGATGTTCGGCAATGTGCTGCCTTTTTCCCCGGAGAAACTGAAGGCGCTTTACGGTGATCTGGACAATTACCGCAGGCTGGCACAGGAGAGCGCGGACAGAGCGGTGGCGGAAGGATATGTTCTGATAGAAGACAGAGACTGGCTGGTGGAGCGGGTCGTGGCCGCGGCGGCAAGACGTGGGCTGCACTGAGCGTTGGCACATGCACAGAAAGTAAGCCATTCATAGGATGGACGGTCAGACAGCTGGACTCGTCCGGGAAGCAAAATATCCTCACCGGAAGGATCAGGCCTGTATCGGCACTGATACCGGGGAGGATATTTTATGTTGCATGATCACCTATGTTTGATCTATGCCCGCTTCTGCGCGGCGATCCATTTCAGGATGGTGACGGGAGTGCCGTCTATGGTCACAGGCGATCCGTCATAGTCCAGCGTACATGCATTGTTCAGCATGGGAATCCAGGACCAGTGGCCCATATATTCAAAGGGGGTGCCGTCTGGCGCCTGATACAGGCCGGTGGAATCGAGCACCTTGTCCCAGAAGGTGAAGTGTACGTTGCTATTACCTGCCTCGACAAGACGTTCATAAGTGGGAACGACGAACTGATCAGGTTTTACTAAAGTGTCTGTCTTGGCGTGGGTGAACCAAATCGGCAGCCGGGCGATACTCTGAATATCTTCGTCAGTGATCACGGCATCCGGCAAAGCCTCACATACCGGGAAGGCAGCAGCATAGCGGTCAGGTGTGTGCAGGATCATCTTCATGGTCATGAAGCCGCCGTTGGAACAGCCGCCGAGATAGATCCGGTCCCGATCGACTGCCGGGTGGGTTTCCGCGAAGTCTGTGATCAGCTTGTCAAGTGCATCTACATAGATGGAGTTTCCGGAGAGAGAAATCTCACCGCTGCCGTCGTCCATCCAATAGGTGGGAGACTGGGGAGCCAGCAGGAACGCGCCGCCGAAATACTGCTGAATCCGGGGAGAGATCAGGTTGACTACCTTGTTGCCGGTGGCGGCGATAGCAGGCTCCGCGCCGCCCTCCCCGGCGCCGTGCAGCCAGATGATGAGAGGATATTTTTGTCCGTCTGCAGTTTCCGGTTCATAATAGACATAGGAAAGCGGGGTGTGGGGATGTGCAAAAGAACCTGTCTTTAACAGATCGCCGTAGAGCGTCCGGTTTCCGTCATTCTGATTAAAGATCATGCCTTCCAGAATGCCGGCATCTGTTGCAAGCGGCTCCTTTTGGGTGATGACGCAGTCTACGTTGACGGATACGTTATAGTGCCCGTCAAATCGTATGATGGAACCAAGTCCCTGCATGGGGTGGCAGTACATTTCCAGTGTTATATGAGTACCGGACTGCACTGGGTTACCGTCTGTGTCTGAGATGTAGAGACCGGTAATGGTACGAGTGCCATGCATGGAATCGTCCGGCTTGGCGCCCATAAACTGTGGCCACTCGAAATCCTCTCCCTGAGTGGAAGTTCTGGTGACTTCCACTTCGAATTGGGAAGGTGACAAAGCAGCGCCGGCCAGTTCGCATTCGGTGTCCAGAATGATCTTGCTGATATGAGGCCCGAAGTCGAATACTTCGGCTATCGTGGCATAGTGTCTGCCCGCATTCTTAGTTTCTTTGGACGTATGGATGTTTTCTTCTACATTGTGATCTTTCAACCGTGTTTCCTCCTTTGCGTTAGCATAGTCGTTTTTTCTTAATTATATTAAACATGCAGAAAGAAAAAAAGGACTTTCCGGCTGTAAAGTTGCACAATATGGAGGAGTGGCTACTGTTTACGGATCAGGAATGCGCTGAACTGCGCATCGCATGAGAACATGATTCAGGAGTGTAAAAGACAGGATTGTGTCATTTTGACGCAGGATAGTTCTTTTTTACATGGAAGGGCTGGGCTATAATAAGGACACGTAAAGGAGTTGCGGCCGCAGCTTTAATCTATAAAACTGGAGGAAATGGAGTATGAAAAAGAAGATTGTAGCAATGTTGATGGCTTCTGTCATGGCACTTTCTTTATGCGCCTGTGGCGGAGGCGGTGGAGACGCAGGACAGTCCGGCGGAGACGGCAGTGCGCAGCAGTCCGGTGAAGACAGTGCGGCAGCGGATAACGGGGGCGCATCCGGAGAAATTACGAAGCTGGTCGTAGCTTTCCCGACCTGGACAGGAGCTCCGACAGATACGGAGAAGGTGCAGGAAGCCATGAATGAGATCACCAGGGATAAACTGGGCATTGAGATCGAGCTGCAG
>CAMWLJ010000186.1 GCA_947175055.1 uncultured Lachnospiraceae bacterium
CCCGGATCCTGTCATCCTCCCGCGTGCCGCCCGCCGTGACATTCTGCCAGACCGGAAAGGCAAACAGCTTGAAATCCTGGAACACCACGCCGAACAGACTGCGGTACTCTTCTTCGTCATACTTGCGGATGTCCACGCCGTTCAGCGTAATGCGCCCGGCCGTAGGCTCATAGAGACGGCATAACAGGTTGATAAAAGTCGTCTTGCCCGCGCCGTTTTTACCCACCACCGCCAGTTTGCCCTTGATCCGCAGGCGGCAGTTCACATCTTTCAATACCAGCTCCTGACATCCGGGATACTGGAAGTCCACATGCTCAAACGCCAGCTCATATTCCCCGTCCGTCCGCTTCTCCACCGGGATCGAACCCTTCGCGTGCAGATTGTCCGTATCCAGAAATTCCAGAAAAGGCCCCATATAGGTGCAGATCTCCCGCAGTCCGCCATGACAGGCGATGATCTTGAAACACCCGCTGCCAAACTGGTTCATGGCCCCCGCATACTGTGTAAAGGCGCCCACCGTCACCGCACCGGTCACCGCTTTTAACGCCACCAGCAGATAAGAACCTGCCGCAAAAAGACTGCTCACCACATTGTTGGCATTCTCCTGTCCCCGCTCCACGTCGCACATCTTCCCGAAAAAAGCGACCGAGCTTTTCAGATTTTCCATCGCGTTTTTGAAGATCATCTCCTGCATGCCGTACAGACGGATGATCTTGCCGACTTTAGCATCCCCCAGCACCTGCATCTGCAGGTAAGAGATCTTATTCTCCACGCCGGTATGGGATTCAAATATCTCCTGAATCCTGGCGCCGAACCGGCTGTACACCTTCCACGAGCCGACGGCCATCCCCGCAAGCGCCCCGCCAAACAATATCATCGAAGGCAGAGGCCTTGCCAGCGTTCCCCAAAAACCTGCTTCCTGTGACGGCCGGGCCATACACACATAAAGCACCATGGCCGCCGACAGCAGGATGTGCAGAAGCGCCCGCAGAATATCGCAGTAATAATACAACAGCATCCCCAGTCCGCCATGCATATTCGATCTGCGCTCCGAGAAAAGAATCTTCTCGGAGATCTCCGGCCTCTCCATCGTCTCATAATCCAGCGAAAAGGCTTTTTCCCGCATCCACACGTAGAAGAGCTGCCAGATCCTTGTCTCCATCCCCCGGAATTTTCTCTTAAGCAGCACGGTTACCGTCCCCAGAAGCAGATTGACCAGAAGAAGATACAGCGCCCACTCTGCCGCCTGCCCATACGCTCCCGCAAGCAGCAGATCGATCAGGCCCGCCGTCAGATACAGACCGGCGTAGACCTGTACCACCGAAAGACACACCTCCAGCATATGCAGCGGCATGATGGTCGAATCCACGCCGTGGATCATCCCAAGCAGTCTGTATCCGATCTTATGTACGGATAAAATCTCACGCATAAATCTCTTCCTCCTCTCTCTTCTTCTGATAATATCTGGCCTGCAGGGTAAACAGCTTCGCATAGGAGCCGCCCTTTTCCATCAGCGCATCGTGACTGCCCTCCTCCACAATACGCCCGTTTTCCAGAAAAAGGATCCTGTCGCAGAATCTTGTGGAGCTTAACCGGTGGGAGATAAAAATGCCCGTTTTTTCCCGGATCATGGCGTCGTAACGCTCATACATCTCGCTCTCGGCGATGGGATCTAGCGCCGCCGTCGGCTCGTCCAGAATCACCACCGGCGCATCCTTGTACAAGGCTCTGGCCAGCATCAGCTTCTGCATCTCACCGCCGGAAAGACTCACGCCCTCCTCGTCCAGATCCCGGTTCATGGCAGTCTGCACACCTTTCGGCAGGGAGGATACTTTCTCCCAGAGTCCCGCCTTCTCCAGACTGTCCCGCAGCCGCCCTGTATCCTCCTGCCCCGCTTCCACGCAGGAAACATTCTCCGCCAGAGGAAAAGAGAAGGCGAACACATCCTGGAACACCACTGCAAATTCCCGGAAGACGTCCCTCTGCGACAGCGTCTTAAGATCCTGTCCGTCCAGAAAAACAGTGCCCGCAGTGGGACGGTAAAGCCCGCACAACAGCTTGATCAGCGTGGTCTTACCCGCGCCGTTGGGACCCACCAGCGCCAGCCGCTCCCCGGCCCGGATGGTCAGCGTCAGATCGTGGATGGTAGCTTCCTCCTTCCCCTCATAGCAAAAGCTCACGTGCTCCAGACGGATCTCATGTCCCCTGCCCGGCTGCTGCATAAGTGCCGTTCCCTCCTCAGAATCGCCAAATTCCAGAAAATCCCGGAAATCGTCCATCATTTCCTTATTCCTGTAGATCTCCTGCGCCGCATCGAACAGCCCGCTCATCCACGCCTCGACGCCAGCCACGATCCCTACATATAACAGAAATACCGGAAGCGCCAGATGTCCCAGCGCCATCTCCCGGATCAGCCAGCCATAGACGAATACATTCCTCGCAAAGGCAAGTGCCATTCCCCCAATCTGAGCCGCCGCAAAGCCGTTACGCCCCCGATCCACCCGGTTCACGATCTGATCGATCCGCTCCTTAAATTCCCGCAGAAACCATCTTTCCATCCGATACAGGCGGATATCCTTCCCGTTTCCCGGCGCGATGGATTCCTGCCGCAGATAGCCAAGACCCTGATAGCCCTTGATATTCTCCTCCTCCAGCCGGTACTCCTTCTTTCCTGCCAGTGTATGCAGCCAGGCGGTGACCACCGCCTGCAGCAGAAGCAGCGCCAGCAGGAGCAGACTGTATCTGCCCACGATTGTCCCGTAGATCAACAGCCCGGCAAACTGAATCATCATATTGAGAAATCCCGCGGCAAAAGCCTCAAGCCCCTGCTCATTGCCGGAATATATGTTCCGCATCGCCGCCTGCCGTTTCTTCTGTCCCTGCGCGCTCTCCAGACTCTGGCCGTCCATATACAGCGTCTTCCGGTCCAGCTCGGAGAAAGAACAACGGAACAGAAAGAGCGCTTTCGTCCGCAGTTCCCTAAAGTGGCTCTGCAAAAACCTGACCACCTGCAGCAATACGATATACCCCGCCACCAGCGCCAGAATCTCTCCCGGCCTCCTGCCGCTCACCAAACAGGCCGCCACCGCGCCGGCCAGCGCCGCCTCCAGAAACGGGAGCAGCACGCTTAACATCACATCCCCGGCACAGACAGCCAGCGCCCCGCCGCCGCTCTTCTCCTTCAGCTTGTGAAACGTATACCGATAATGATTCAGGAGGGGATATCTTTTCTTATCCTGTGTTACCTGCATATTCTTCGTTCTCCTTTCCGGATTGTATGGGAAATCGCGTCCCTTATGCCGTGCTTCCCGTCCTTATAAATCCGAAGTAGTTTTCTATATCGTATAGTAAACGACATAACAAATTTCTGTTTCCGGCTCTTGCAGGAGCCATATACG
>CAMWLJ010000187.1 GCA_947175055.1 uncultured Lachnospiraceae bacterium
TCCCGCAGGAGACCGTGAAGCAGCATCAACGCCAGAGTACCCAAGAGGCCCCGCAGGAGACCATGAAGCAGCATCAACGGCAGAGTACCCAAGAGGTCCCGCAGGAGACCGTGTGGCAGAGCCCACACCAGAATAGCCAGGAGATTCTGCCACAGACTATGTGGCAGAGTCCATACCAGAATAACGAGGAGATTCTGTCACAGACTGTGCAGCAGAGCCCATATCAGAATAACCAGGAGGCTCCGCAGGAGACCATGCAGCAAAATCCACAACAGGATGGGCAAAGGGTACGGAATTTACCGAAAAATGAAACCAAGACCATCCTTATAACCGAAGAATTACCGCGTGCAGCTGCAGAAAGAAATTTGGATGATCAGGAATCATTGCAAGAGACTACAACGGCATACAGCCTGAAAGAGGACAAGTGGGAACAGATTCTGGATAGTTATGAGAAGATTCATCCTTACGGAGATGAACGGGTTTATGTCAAATTGGAACCGAAGGATTTTATTATCCTGCAGTCAAAATATCAGCATTTGGTAAATAATAGTTTTCTGCTGCATGGATTTTATAATTACAGATATCTGATACTGGGGAAAGAACAAGATTATTATCTGGGTGTGCCGGGTGTGTTCTATGAGCGGGAGAAAATGGTTGCGTTGATGTTCGGGTTTGAAGCTTTTGAGTGCTCCGGAGGAGTTGCCAGAGCGGGAGAGTTTGGCTATTATCTGAGAAAGGTAGAATTGTAACAAACAACCTCATAAGTATAGTCTATAGTGAGAATGTATGGTATACTATCCAAAACAGATGCCATGCATAACGGTCAGCTTGTTACAGACCATGGCCTAACAGGCTGCAAACTGTAACACTTAAGTCCACTCCAAGTGTCTACGTTCCACTTCGGCCGGCGCTTAGTAAACGTCCCCCGGACGTTTAGCACCCTTTGGCGAAGGATTGGACATCTGAAACCGTAAAGTTATTGGTCGGGCTATGCAGTGGGTGCAGGGGATCGTAATAATAACGTCAGTTTCCGTGAATGGCAGATTGCTGCTGATGTCAAAGTACAAAAGTGTAAAAGAGGGAAAATAAAATGAAAATTGCAGTTTTGATTGGGAATATCAGTTTTGATTCCCAGAAACGTATGGTCAATGGCATACTGGATAAAGCGCTTATTGAGCGTACGAACGTATATGTTTTCGTCAGTGAGGGTGGACACTATGAGCAACGCTCGGACTACAGTGACGGAGAATACAATATCTATACGCTGCCGGATTTCACGCAATACGACGGTGTGATCATGTGCAGCGACACGATTCATGATCCGGAGATCATGGAGCATATCAGAAAGGGGATCAATGAAGCGGCTATTCCCTGTGTTGACATGAGTGCGGGAGATTCTGCATTTATGCATGTAGAGATGGAGAACACCGTCGGGATCACGCAGATCACGCAGCATCTGATCACGAAACATAATGCTCGGAATGTTTATTTCATAGCAGGCCCGTCCGACATTGAGGCAGCCAATGAACGGCTGCGTGCCTGGCAGGATACGATGTCGCGCAACAGGATCGGCTGGGATATGGAGCATATTTACTATGGGGATTACAGCTTTGAAAGCGGGATGCGGGCGGCCAGGAGATTTTTGAATGAAGCGCGCAGCATGCCGGATGCGATCGTGGCTGCCAATGATGAGATGGCAGTGGGCGCGATGCTGACGCTGAAGGCAGCAGGATATAGGATTCCTGAGGATATTATGGTCACCGGCTATGATGAAAGCAGTATCGCAGAATATATATATCCGAGACTGACGACAGTGCGCAGGGGGGAGTATGAGGCCGGGAATGCTGCTTACACGAAGATCGCGGCGGTGCTTGGCGGTGAGGAGACCGAAAGGTATACGGTGATACAGGGAAGTCCTGTTTTTGCCGATTCCTGTGGATGCGAGACAGAACACGAGTATGGCGGCGCTGAGCTGCAGGAGAAATATGTCAGCAGCTATATAGAGTTTCACAGGAATCTGGAGATTTTGAAAAATTCCGCGGCCGAATTCACAGGCCTGACGGAATTTGAGGACTTTTTGGACAGCCTGGAACAGCATATAAGGTATATGGGGGTAGAATATTTCTACCTGTGTATGTGCGGCAATACGGAAGAGTACTGTAAGGAACTGCATCAGCTGGCCTTGGGAGAAGAACCGGGCCGGGATATGGCGGCATATACCGAGGAGATATGGGTGCCCTTTGCCTATGAGGATGGGGAAGTGGCAAGCTACGGCCCTTTTCATAAGAGCGAATTGCTCCCGGAAGAGTGCAAGATGAAGCACAAAGGCTGTGTTGCGGTCGTGATGCCATTGCATTATCGTAACCGCTGTTTCGGATATTGTGTGACGGGAAATTATCGGGCGGCGATAGAAGGACGGTTCTCTCAGACATTTATGCTGAATCTGGATAACGCACTGGAAACGATCTATCGACACGATGTTATGAAGACCATGACGGAGCACCTGAGGAAAAGCTGGTATCGGGATGAGCTGACCGGCGTGTACCGTGAGACGGTATTTCGGAGGAAAGGTGAAGAGATACTGAGAGAGATTTCCCGGGATAAGAAGAGCGTAGGTGTTATTTTTGCGGACATAGACGATCTGAAGGATGTGAATGGAGAATATGGCCGCGATCAGGGCGATGTTTTGATCAAAGCACTGGCATCGGCCATGGAGCAGACTATGGATGACGGAGAACTGATGTGCCGCCTGGGCGGAGACGAGTTTGTCATTATGAAGACCGGCTGTAGTGAGGAAGAACTGCAAGACCATATTGAGCGTATCGAGACGGTGATCACCTACTATAATATGGTCAGTGTGCGGCCCTTTAAGCTCAGTGTGAGTCTGGGGTACTGTCTGGAGGTGGATTGCAGTACGGGAACAGGATTGAACGCGATGCTGGAAAAGGCTAACGATGTCATGTATCGCAATAAGAAGACGAAGAAGATGTCACAGGCCGAGCAGGCGGAGATCTGATGAACGACAGAGAGTAATAGAAGGAATGGAGATAGCAAAAGCGCACGTTAAAACCGTGCGCTTTATGTCGAATTTAACCCACACACGTTACCTTTACAGTTAACTCCGCCAGGCACCCTTACGGCACATGAAAGATTCCACTTAGTGCTGCTGTGTTCCCACCCTGACACGGTTCATGGATTTCCATTGCGTAAGACCCGAACTTCAACGCCACTTATAAAGGGCAGCTGCACAGGCGTACACCCTCGATAAAGCATCACCCCCACTAGAGCGGATTGTGGGTACAGGGCACCGCTAACGCCCCGGCTGCACGGTCTTTATAGTATACTGTTTTTTG
>CAMWLJ010000188.1 GCA_947175055.1 uncultured Lachnospiraceae bacterium
TGCGGCGGTATCTGGCGCCGGTTTTTTCGGATGCGCTTACCTATATCAGCTGGAAACTGGTGCCGGATTATCCTACCTTTGAAAGCTACGGGAAACTGCTTTTTATGACGCCGCAGTTTTTCGTGTTGTTCTGGAATTCCATGAAAATGGTGGGCTGCATCCTGCTTGGGCAGCTGGTGATCGGGGTGCCGGCGGCGTGGGCGTTTGCGGTCTATCAGGTGCGGGGCAGCAGGGCGTTGTTTGCTCTTTATGTGGTGCTGATGCTTCTGCCCTTTCAGGTGACCATGCTGTCCAGTTATCTGGTTTTAAACAGGCTGGGACTGCTGGACACGCCGGCATCGGTAATTTTGCCGGCTGTGTTTTCCACGTTTCCGGTATTTCTGACGTACGGTGGATTCCGTTGTATTCCCGTGCAGCTGTTTGAGGCGGCACGGATCGACGGTGCGGGGGAATGGCGGATCTTCTGGAAATTGGGGCTGCCGTTGGGCAAGAGCGGCCTGCTGTCGGCGATGGTGCTGGGGTTTCTGGAATACTGGAATATGATGGAACAGCCGATGGCTTTTCTGGAAAATAAGGCGTTGTGGCCCCTGTCCCTGTATCTGCCGGAGATTACCTGGGCGCAGGCAGGATACGCCTTTACGGCATCCATCATTACCCTGATTCCGGCGGTATTCGTGTTTGTCTGGGGACAGGATTATCTGGAGCAGGGAATCATCTTTTCCGGGTTGAAAGAGTGAGGTAAACTAACAGTCCGTAGCCGAAGGGTTACTGAACTTTAAGCGGTTTGGGCATTTGCCAAATGTCTGTAAGCAGCTACTTGGCTCGTTGCTCGCGGGAATAAAGGTAAAATGAAGAGTACATTGCAGTAGGAGGAGATAACGTTGGAGGATAAGAGGAAGAAAAAAATCGTGACGGGATTCATGGTATTTCTGGCGGCTATGTGGCTGTGTACCGTGATCTCGAAGAGTATCTATGCATCCAGGCTTCCGATTGTTTCGACGGAATCGATCGAGAGCAAATATGTGGAACATATTGTGAATGCGGACGGTATCGTGGTGGCGGGAGAGAAGAATCCGATCACGGCGCTTGGCGGTCTGCGGGTGGAGAAACTTATGGTGCAGGTGGGCGATCAGGTGGAAGAGGGAGATGTGCTTTTTACCATTGATATGGAAGATCTGGATTCCATCATGGGCGAAAAGCAGAATGCCATCGCCAGGATACAGACACAGGTCGACACGATCCTGGCCAATGAAGAGCTGGCGCGTCAGAGAAAAGCGCTGGAGGAGCAGCGGGCCAGGGAAGACTATGATGCGCTGGCGCGATATGAGGATACTCTGGTGGGAAGGGCAGCAGAGGCATACAGTCAGGCAGAGGACGATCTGGGAGAGCAGCATGACGGTCTGGGGGGAGAGACAGATGATGCATTGAAGGATGCGTTGCAGCAGGCGGCTTATGCGGAAGCCGATGCTAAGTGGCAGAGAGAGAACACGATGAAGGATGCAGGGCGGAAGGTGGAGGATATCCTGGCGCCGGAGAATGAAGATTCTTCCTTGGAGGTAAGTCAGCTGGAGCTTGCCAGTCTGCGGGCGGATCTGGCGCTGTATCAGGAGATAAAGAACGGCAACGGGGAGATCAGGGCGGCCCGCGGGGGGCTGGTCACGGATATCTTTGTGACTACGGGCGGCAGAACGTCAGACGCTGCCGTGATGCTGCTGGCGGATGATTCCGTGCCTTGTCAGTTCAAGACTACCCTCACCCAGGAGCAGAAAAAGTATGTGGGATTAAATGATGCGGTCTCCCTGAAGCTGGACGGCAGCAGCAGGGAAAAGGAAGTGACCATCGATTATCTGGCGGAGAGTGCGTCGGCACCGGGCAGTTACGAGGTCTATATCAATCTGCCGGAAGGGACGGGTGTGCCTGGCATGTCCGGCACGATGAGCCATGCGGAATCAGGAGAGAAACAGTCCTGCTGTGTGACACCTGCCGCAGTGACAACGGTGGATGGCCGCAGTCATGTCTACGTGGTGCGGGAGAGAGAGGGGATTCTTGGCAAGGAATATTATGCGGAACAGGTCAGCGTCCGGATTGCGGATCAGAACGACTATTTTGTAGCGCTGGACAATGCACCGTTGGATAAGGAGGACCGGATCATCATTTCTTCTACGAAAACGATCGAGAATGGGGGAATCGTCAGATTGTCGGAGTAAGCCGGTCATGAAAGAGAAGGGCAAAGACAGAAAAATCTGTCGTAAAACGGAAATCCCGGGAGTTCTGAAAAAATTCAGAAACTTCCGGGATTCTTGTGTGTCTGTTATTTAAGTCTGATCTTCATTGCCTTGCTTCATTTTATTCCTGCGACGGTTTATTGAATGTGATATGTAGAGAATACCCAGCGCGCCCATAGTCAATGCCATCCACAGACCGGTATGATTATTATCGCCGGTCCGTACTGTTGCTCCATTGGCAGAAGTATTGTTTCCTTCCGGTAGGTATTCCCATTTATTCAGCCCGGCATTCCAGGTTTTGGAATAAACCTGAGGCACGCCGTCTTTCCAGACGGTAAAGGTGTCCGGACTGTTCGGATCATTGGGATCCGGAAGCTCCGTGGGATGGGGGTCATCGGTTCCGGTTACTTTAGGCTGCTCCGGAGTCTCCGGCTTGGGCGGTTCCGGGTTTGTGCCCGGATTATCTTCCTCCACCGGATGCCCGCCATCGTCTGGCGACTGAGAGCCGTCGGGATTGGTCGGCTTATCAGGCTTTCCTGGTTTCTCAGGCTTCTCGGGTTTATCAGGGTCATCTGGCTCGGCAGGTACGTTAGGCTCATCAGGATCCTCTGGTTTGGGCGGGGTGCCGCCTTCACGTATGTAGCGCAGGATAATGATATCCTTGCCTTCGGTGGTCGCAGAAGCACGGTTCTTGTCGATGACACATTCGTAATACCCGTCTTCGGTCGTATAGCCATATCCCGCATTATAGTATGTATAGTTCGTTTGTGTACCACTATCAGGAGTATAAACAGGCTTCTCTGTTACATTATCTTTTGTATAATGAGATTCCAGAGGGCCGGAAAATGATTCTATTTGTTGCATTCCTTCAAAGGTGTAATCATAAGCGTCATTTTGTATCAGTGTACCTTTAAAAGAAGTATTGCTTGTGACATTGAGCACGGCTTCCGGGCCGGCCGGACTGTCCGGTGCAGAGATCGACAGGGGTACAGTGCTATTCTTCGTCAGTGCGACGGTGTCTTCACCTTCTTCCGTCTCTTCGCCCTTTTCACGGTAATAATATTCGTGAACCACGTTATAGGATC
>CAMWLJ010000189.1 GCA_947175055.1 uncultured Lachnospiraceae bacterium
TGCCAAAGTTCTTCAGCCAGTTAGCCATGTCATCTTCCACACTATGGCCGCTAAAATCCGGAGATGCTTCCGGCAATGGATCCACCGGTTCCGGCATCGGGATTTCTGCCTTAGACAACGCCTCTCTTTTTAATGCCGTGTCAGCGCGGGCATACCGTTCCGTAGTATTCAGGTCAGAATGGCCGAGAATATCCCGGATATACACGATATTGTTTCCTGCCTGCAGCATATGCATGGCCTTTGTATGCCGGAGAGTGTGCGGAGAGATTTTATCAGGAAAAAGCAGCGGATTTTCCGCACGTCCTGCCTCCACATATTTGTCCAGTATATATTTGATCCCGGAACGTGAGAGCTGGCCGCCTGACCTGTTTGTGAACAGATGCTGTTCCTGTGCATCGGCAAGGCTGATCTTCCAGCGCCGCATATACTCTGTGATATATTTTACTGTTTGCGGAAGAAGCGGGACTATTCTTGTCTTGTTCCCTTTTCCGGTTATTTTTACAACCGGCGGAGCCTCGAAACGGATATCTTTAAATTTTAGGTTCGCCACTTCGCTTACCCGTGCACCCGTGTCATGGGTAAATGCCAGCAGTGTCAGGTCACGGAGCCCGTCATTGGTTGATGAATCAGGCTGGGCCAGCAGGCATTTCATGGCATCCACAGAAAGGTAAGCCATTGCCGGCTTAGGCGCTTTTTTAATCCTTACGGAATAAAGATCCTCAGAGAGCTTTAAAAACTCCGGGTTTTCCGTTGCAAGCCACCGGCAGAAACTCCGTATGGCAACAAACCTCTGGTTCCTTGAGGCCGGCTTGCAGCTACGGCTTGTTTCCAGCCACTCAGCGAATTCTATGACAAGATTTTTTGTCAGGAATGACATCGGCAGCCTCTCCGGAGTGATCTGTTTTTCGGTTTTAAGAAATACGATCAGCAGGGAAAATGTATCCCTGTATGAAAGGATGCTGTTTTCTGAAAGCCCTCTTGTCCCCGGCAGATAAACTGTGAGGTATTTATTTAAATAATGCCCGAAAGTTTCACAACTGGATTTCTTCATCGTCTGCCACCTCCGGGAATACTTCAGGCAGATGCAGCTGCATGCTGTCTGTGATTGTAGAAAGACGGTCCTCTGTCAGCCGGATATATCTTTCGGTTGATCCAATATCGGAATGCCCAAGGTAAGCGGAAAGGATCGGCAGCGAGACATACAGGTCATATCCCGCATCGCTCATCCGGTTCATCGTGTTCACGGCAAAAGTATGCCGGAAATCATGGAGCCGCGGCCCGCGCAGGGGGCCTTCATAAGGGATCCCGCTATCCTCAAGGGTTATCCTGAACCTGCCATAAACAGAAGAAGGCGTAAGGACCTTCTTTGGGTGGTAATAAAAAATCGGGGCATCGGGCGTTATCTTATCACGCTGGCAGTCCACATACTTCCTCATGACATTGGAAATGGACCGGCCCATTGGCACCCACCGGTCTTTGTCCAGTTTGGCATGGCGGATGGTTATGACGTTTCTCCCAAAATCAATGTCATTGGAAGTAATGCCCAGCGCTTCAGAGATCCTGAGCCCGCAGCTGTATAACAGACGGAATAGTACCGGTATACACTTATGGAGGTTCGGGTTGATATTCTGCGGTTTTATCCTGTCAACCGTATTCCAGATGGATTCCATTTCCTGTGCTGTAAATATATGCGGGACAAATGCAGTGTTTTTAGGGCATCGTATATCCGGGATCCTCATCTGCCTGTACCCGAGGGAAAACATGTATCTTGCCCATGCTGTCATTACCCCGGCATGATTGGATTTTGTCTTCAGGCTCCGGTTATCGTTTTCGTTGATCCAGTCAAAGATTGCATCCTCCGGCAGGTTCCCGCCAGGATAGTGTTCCTGGCAGTATCTTGTAAAATATTTCAGTGTCCTTTCCTCGCTGACATATTTCAGACCTGTAGCGCGCTTGAATTCGAGGAACCCTTCAAACGAGGATGCTAATTCTGATACGGGAATAGGTTTTAATCCGGCTTCATGATTCATAGTCTGGCACCTCCAATGAGCATTGACGCAGTTTTTCGATATCGATCTGGATATAGGATTTTGCTGAATTGGAATCCACATGTCCAAGTATGTTGCTGATCACGTTTACAGGCGTATCTTTTTCAAGGAGCCTGCTTGCAAGGCTGTGCCGCAGGGAATGCAGTCCACGCTGTCTCGTGTCAGGGGTTGTTATCCCGCTGCTTTCATAATACTTGTTGAATATATGATAAATGATCCCCTGTGTCAGCTTCTGGTATGGGAGGACATGTTCCACGAAAAGCTCCCTGGCATTGGTTTTCGGGCGGCCGTTCATCCAGTAGTCAATAACGGCTTTTCCTATCTGTTCGGATATGGGGAGTGTCAGAGGCTCGCCGGTTTTCTGCTGCGTAAGGGTTATGCAGCCATGTACCCAGTCAAAGCTGTCGATTGACAGCGTAATGATGTCGCTGGTCCTTAAGCCAAGATTAGCGGCGATGGCCATAATGGCATAATCCCGTTTGCCCATAGGGTTTGCACGGTCGATGGAATTAAGCATTTTTTCAATCTCATCGTCACTCCATACCTTGTCTATTTTTGCTTTGGCATAGTAATGGATCCGGGGTACAAACTCCGACAGATCCTTAGGGGTAACGCCCTGCTGGCAGAAATATTTAAGGATTCCGCGCAGGTTGCTCCTGATAGTTACCAGGCTTGCCTTCGCTAAATGGGCCAGTGTTTTGAAGTAGTCGTATAGATCGGCTGCCCCTATCTGTTCAGGGGCAGTTCCCCGGGAATGGAGAAAGGAAGCGAACCGGAACAGGTCGATTTCGAGCTTCCTTAAAGTCTGGTCGGCTAAACCATATGATTTCCTGTCTGCGAGATATTTTTTGCAGATTCCTTCATACTCAGCCGGCCATTCAATTTCCATACCAGGCTTGGTCTTAGTCACAAACCCGTGCAGTTTAAAGTCAGTCAGTGCTTTTAATGCCCTGACTTTCTGCTGCATATACGGGGTTAGCGGCTCACCGTCCAACTGGGTCTCGCCAATTGAGACATGGTACTTTTCGAGCATATACTGCTCGGCAAGTTCGGCGCTGTATTTTGTAATGCCTTTGCTGAGGCCGAAATTGTAAACACTGCGCCATGTACGCATGTAAGAAGAAACAGAAGTGGGTGAAAAGCCATTATCTTCCATGTGGTCTCTTGCCATGCGCATTAATTTTGTGAATTCAACATTTCTGTTCATAGATTTATCACCTCCATGAACAGTATCG
>CAMWLJ010000190.1 GCA_947175055.1 uncultured Lachnospiraceae bacterium
CACAAGATCCCATACAAAATTTATCTTGAAGAACAGGAAATGCCGAGACAGTGGTATAATGTCCGTGCAGATATGAAGAAGAAACCGGCGCCGATCTTAAATCCGGAAACACTGCAGCCGATTACGGTGGAGGAGCTTTCGGGCATCTTCTGTAAGGAGCTGGCGAAGCAGGAACTGGATGATGAGACGGCTTATTTCGATATTCCTACAGAGATTCGTGATTTCTATAAGATGTACCGTCCGTCGCCGCTTGTGCGGGCTTACTGTCTGGAGGAGAGGCTGGGCACGCCGGCGCACATCTATTATAAATTTGAGGGCAACAACACGTCGGGGAGCCACAAGCTCAATTCCGCGATCGCGCAGGCTTACTATGCGAAGCAGCAGGGGCTTAAGGGTGTGACCACTGAGACCGGCGCAGGGCAGTGGGGAACGGCGCTTTCCATGGCTTGTTCTTATTTTGAGCTGGACTGTCAGGTATATATGGTGAAATGCTCCTATGAGCAGAAGCCCTTCCGACGGGAGGTGATGCGCACTTACGGAGCGAAAGTAACGCCCTCTCCCTCGATGGAGACGAATGTCGGCCGCAGGATCAATGAAGAATTTCCGGGGACGACGGGAAGTCTGGGGTGTGCGATCTCGGAGGCAGTGGAGGCGGCCACCGGTCAGGAGGGATACCGCTATGTGCTGGGATCGGTATTGTCTCAGGTAATGCTGCACCAGTCGATCATCGGTCTGGAGACGAAGGCGGCGCTTGACAAATACGGCATCAAGGCGGATACGATCATTGGCTGTGCGGGCGGCGGTTCCAATCTGGGCGGCCTGATCTCTCCTTTTGCAGGGGAAATCTTAAGAGGCGAGGCGGATTATAAGATCATCGCGGTGGAGCCGGCATCCTGTCCCAGTCTGACGAGAGGCGTTTACGCTTATGATTTCTGTGACACGGGTAAGGTATGCCCGCTGGCGAAGATGTATACGCTGGGAAGCGGTTTCATTCCCTCGGCCAGTCATTCGGGGGGACTGCGTTATCATGGTATGAGTTCCGTGGTTTCCGAGCTGTATGATCAGGGACTTATGGAAGCGAGAAGCGTGGCGCAGACGGAAGTGTTTAAGGCGGCGGAGACTTTTGCGAGAGTGGAAGGAATCCTGCCGGCTCCGGAGAGCAGCCATGCCATCAAGGTTGCCATCGACGAGGCGATGAAGTGCAAGGAGACAGGGGAAGAGAAGAATATCGTATTCGGCCTGACCGGCACGGGCTATTTCGATATGGTGGCTTACCAGAGATACAATGACGGTGAGATGGAGGACTACGTTCCTGCGGATGCAGAACTTGAGAAGGCCATTGCGAAGCTGCCGAAAATCTCCGGCCGGCAGTAAGGAAAGCAGGCTGTGTGACCAGGCGGCGGCTTTTGGGCAGATATGGCGGAGTACGGTAGTATAGCGGTATAAGATAGATGGCGAATGCACATAGTATGATGGTAATGTTTTTGCCTGGAACGGCACATAAGCTGCACGGTCGGTGAGAATACTGTGCAGCTTGTTGCATGTGTGCAGGTGAGATTCCGGGAGACCATCAACAGGATAAGGAGGACAGAGCATGTTACAGACAGGAACCAAGGCGCCGGCATTTTCCCTGCCGGATCAGAACGGCCAGATACACACATTAGAAGAATATAAAGGAAAGAAAGTCATTCTCTATTTTTACCCGAAGGATAATACGCCGGGCTGTACGAAGCAGGCCTGCAATTTCGGCCAGCTGTATCCGCAGTTCCAGGAAAAGGGGGCGGTGGTACTGGGCGTGAGCAAGGACAGCGTAGCGTCCCACAAGAAGTTCGAGGAGAAGTACGGGCTGCCGTTTACACTGCTGTCGGATCCGGAGCTTTCCTGCATCCAGGCCTACGATGTCTGGCAGGAAAAGAAGAACTACGGCAAGGTCAGCATGGGCGTCGTGCGCACGACGTATCTGATCGATGAGGAAGGCGTGATCGTGAAAGCCTTCGGCAATGTGAAGGCGGAGCAGAATCCGGCGCAGATGCTGGGTGAGCTGGAAGAGGCGTAGAAATTGGGCCGGCGCTGACAGCATCCTGGTTTACGGACGCGTAGTTTGGGAAAGAGAGGTATTCATCAATGAAGATCATCATCTCACCGGCGAAGAAAATGAATGTGGATACGGATTCTTTCGCGTCCTGCGGTCTGCCGGAGTTCCTTGCAGAGACGAAGACGCTCATGGCGGCAATACAGGCACTGTCCTTTGCGGAGGCGAAGGCGCTGTGGAAATGCAATGATAAGCTGGCGGAGTTGAATTATGAGCGCTTCCGGAATATGAACCTGGAGCGGGGACTGACGCCGGCGGTGATGTCCTACGAGGGCCTGCAGTATCAATATATGGCGCCGGGTGTGCTTACGGCGGAGGCGCTGTCCTATTTGGGGGAGCATCTCCGCATTCTTTCGGGATTCTATGGCCTGCTTAAGCCGTTTGACGGCGTTGTGCCTTACCGTCTGGAGATGCAGGCGCAGCTGGCGGTGGGTACATACAGGGATTTATATGCGTTCTGGGGCGCACGGCTTTATCAAAGTCTGACCAAAGAGGATCGGGTGATCATCAATCTGGCTTCCCGGGAATATTCGCAGTGCATCGAGAAATACATAACGCCGGAAGATGAGTTTATCACTGTGGAGTTCGGAGAATTGGCTGACGGGAAGGTAAAGCAGAAGGGCACGCTGGCCAAGATGGCAAGGGGTGAGATGGTGCGTTTTCTGGCGGAGAACGATATCTGCCGGCCGGAAGGCATGAAGGAGTTTCATGCCCTGGGCTTTTCCTA
The DNA here is from genome assembly GCA_947175055.1 of uncultured Lachnospiraceae bacterium. GTDB lineage: Bacteria > Bacillota > Clostridia > Lachnospirales > Lachnospiraceae > UBA3282. The sequence goes on from CAMWLJ010000190.1 coordinate 2,820, forward strand.
TTGCAGCGATTTATCTGATACGAAGAAATATGTGTTTTTGAAACGGGAGGAAACCGCCGAATGACAACAAGGCAGGAAGTGCTGGCATATTGTATGACGTTTCAGGGGGTATATCTGGATGCGCCTTTTCATGATGATAACTGGCAGCTGGCCCGTTATCGGGGTAACAGGAAGGCTTTCGCGTGGACTTATGAACGGGAAGACAGGATATGGGTCAATGTGAAGGTGGATCCGCAGTGGAGGGATTTCTGGCGGGACGCTTATGAGGCTGTGATCCCCGGATGGCATCAGAATAAAGAACACTGGAATACGGTCATTCTGGACGGCTCTGTGCCGGAAGAGGAGATCAAAAGGATGATTGCGGAGAGCTATGACCTGATCGTTGGCAGAAAGAAATGAGCCTTGCCTTTGGACGATTTATATAGAAGTGTGCGCGTGCTGTCCGGATTGACGGAATCAGGAG
>CAMWLJ010000191.1 GCA_947175055.1 uncultured Lachnospiraceae bacterium
ACTCTGATGTGATCCATCACCTCGAAATCCGCTTCTTTCCGCATGGTCTGGATCTTACTGATGACTTCGTACACAAACCCTTCCTCGATCAGTTCCTCCGTCAGGTTCGTATCCAATACCACGGTCACGCTGTTGTCGCCTTCCGTCACATAACCGTCCTTCTGAGCCGTCTCGATCAGCAGGTCTTCTTCCGCCAGCGCGATCTCTGTACCGCCAGCCTCAAATTTCAACGCACCGGCAGATTTCAGTTCTTCCATGGCCTTCGTGCCGTCCACCGTGCTCAGATACTCTCTGATGCCGCCCAGCTGTTTGCCGTATTTCGGACCTACTGTCTTAAGCTGGGGCTTGAAGCTGTAGCTCGTAAAAGAAGATACGTCGTCGCAAAACTCGATCTTCTTCACATTCAGCTCATCCTCGATGATCTCCTGATAGAAGCTGCCAAGCGTATGTGCAGCCTTGACGAACATGGCGCCGATGGGCTGACGGTTCTTGATATTGGCCGCATTGCGGGCCGCCCGTCCCATCACCACGATCTTCAGCACTTCTTCCATATCCTCTTCCAGCTTCCTGTCGATCATCGTATCATCCGCCGTCGGGAAGTCACACAGGTGAATGCTTTCCGGCGCGCCTGCATCGATGCTCTTCACCAGATTCAGATAGATCTCCTCTGTCATAAAAGGAATCATGGGCGCCGCACATTTGCTGATCGTCACAAGCGCAGTATACAGCGTCATGTAGGCATTGATCTTATCCTGCTCCATGCCCTTAGCCCAGAAACGCTCCCGGCTCCTTCTCACATACCAGTTGCTCATCTCGTCCACGAACTCGTCCAGAACACGGGCCGCCTCCGGGATCCTGTAATGCTCCAGATCGTCGTCCACCGCTTTGATCACCGTGTTAAGCCTGGATAACAGCCATTTATCCATAACCGGCAGTTTGTCATACTCCAGGCTGTACTTCGTAGCATCGAAATGATCGATATTCGCATACAGCACGAAGAAGGCGTAGGTGTTCCACAGCGTACCCAGGAACTTGCGCTGTCCCTCCTGCACTGCTTTGCCGTGGAAACGGTTCGGCAGCCAGGGCGCGGAATTGATATAGAAATACCAGCGAATCGCATCCGCCCCGTAAGTCTCCAGCGCCTCGAAAGGATCTACCGCATTGCCCTTACTCTTGCTCATCTTCTGGCCGTTCTCGTCCTGCACGTGCCCCAGCACGATAACATTCTCAAAAGGCGCACAGTTAAACAATAACGTCGACTCCGCCATCAGGGAATAGAACCAGCCGCGGGTCTGATCCACCGCCTCGGAGATGAACTGCGCCGGGAACTGCTTTTCAAACAATTCCTTATTCTCAAACGGATAGTGATGCTGCGCAAAAGGCATGGCACCGGAATCGAACCAGCAGTCGATTACCTCCGGTACGCGCCGCATGGTCTTACCACAGTCCGGACAGGTGATGGTGATCTCGTCAATATATGGCCGGTGCAGCTCTACCGTCTGCGCCGCCGGATTACCGGACAGCTTATGAAGTTCCTCTCTGGAACCGACGGATTCCATGTGGCCGCAGCCCTCACACTCCCATACATTCAACGGTGTGCCCCAGTAACGGTTTCTGGAGATGCCCCAGTCCTGGATGTTCTCCAACCAGTTGCCGAAACGGCCCTCGCCGATGGATTCCGGGATCCAGTTGACCGTCTTATTGTTGCGCACCAGATCGTCCCGCACCGCCGTCATCTTGATAAACCAGGACTCTCTCGCATAATAGATCAGCGGCGTATCACAACGCCAGCAGAAAGGATAATCATGCTCAAACTTCGTCGCGTCGAACAGTTTTCCTTCCTTATCCAGATCCTTTAAGATCTCCGGATCCGCCTTTTTCACAAACATGCCTGCATAGGCGGTCTCTTCCGTCATCTCACCCTTGCCGTTTACAAACTGTACAAAAGGCAGATCATATCTGCGGCCCACCTGCGCGTCGTCCTCACCGAAGGCCGGCGCGATATGCACAATGCCCGTACCGTCGGTCATGGTAACGTAATCGTCACAGGTCACATAATGCCCCTTCTTGCGCTGCTTCGACGCAGCTTCTCCCGCGCAGGCAAAAAGCGGTTCGTATTCCTTATATTCCAGATCCGTTCCCACGTAAGTTTCCAATACCTCGTAGGCCGGCCTCTCTTCCTCTCCCAGCTTGCCAAGCACTGTATCCAGAAGTGCCTGCGCCATATAGTAAGTATAACCATCGGCCGCTTTTACCTTCACATAAGTCTCCGACGGATTCACGCACAACGCCACGTTAGAAGGCAGCGTCCAGGGCGTGGTCGTCCATGCCAGGAAGTAAGCGTCCTCGCCCACCACCTTAAAGCGAACGACTGCGGAGCGCTCCTTGACTGCCTTATAGCCCTGCGCCACCTCATGGGAAGACAGCGGCGTGCCGCAGCGCGGGCAGTAGGGCACGATCTTGAAGCCCTTGTACAGAAGTCCCTTATCCCAGATCTGCTTAAGAGCCCACCACTCGGACTCGATGAAATCGTCATGATACGTCACGTAAGGATCATCCATATCCGCCCAGAAACCGACCCTGCCGGAGAAATCCTCCCACATCCCCTTGTATTTCCAGACAGACTCTTTACATTTGCTGATAAAAGGATCCAGACCGTACTCCTCGATCTGTTCCTTGCCGTCCAGGCCCAGAAGCTTCTCCACCTCCAGCTCCACCGGCAGGCCGTGGGTATCCCATCCCGCCTTACGGGGCACCATATACCCCTTCATGGTACGGTATCTTGGGATCATGTCCTTGATCACGCGGGTCAGCACGTGGCCGATATGCGGCTTGCCGTTGGCTGTCGGCGGGCCGTCATAGAACGTATAAGTCTCCCCCTCCTTCCGGGAATCCATGCTCTTCTGGAAGATATCATTATCTTTCCAGAACTGACAGACTTCCTTCTCCCTGTCTACAAAATTCAGGCTTGTGTCTACTTTCTGATACATGTTCTGCTCCTCCTTCGCAAACTCGTGATTCTATTAAGATAAACTGCTGCAAGGTCTCAACACCTGCTGAGACCAACCGATGCTCTCTTTACTGCAGGCTCTCAACACCTGCTGAGACCAACCGATGCGTATAAGCAGATTCGAGAGGCTTCGCCTCTCTCATTCGCGTTGCTCGCCGGAAACCTTCCGGTCCATACGCTCATGCAAGCATGGCTCCTGGTCCGTAAGGTTTCCGGCTCTGCTTATACGCGCAAAAAAACCTCGTCCCGTAAAAGGACGAGGCCAAT
>CAMWLJ010000192.1 GCA_947175055.1 uncultured Lachnospiraceae bacterium
CGTACGTCTTCTACATTATATGGATTGTTAATTTTGAGTGTCGGGCTCACCAGCTTTATATATTCCAGAATCTCCTGCCCCGTCTTACCATAAACCCGATTGACTCCATCCCATTTGAAAGCTGCTTCCTCAAAGATGCTGCGAAAATATGCCTGCATATTTTCCGGAAGCAGGTCAAGACATCGGTCATACGCATTATCTTCATACAGATTGGCGATCAGGCTGATGTCATGGATATATCTTCTCTTGGCCAGAAACCGCTTCTTCCACGCAAGTATATTATCTCTATTTACCGACAGCGGTTGATACATAACATGTGGGCATCCCCCCTGCCGCATTCTCTCGGCATCCAGTTTATCAAAGGCGGAATACCAGATATTATCCAGCGTCCCCATAACAGTGTATGCCTTCAGATAAGGAGCATCCCAGATCACGGATATATACTTGATCTTTGCCCAGTAGGCAGCTACCGCAACATTATAGATCAAATGGATCGACATCAGATGTGTGATGCCATGCTCTTTCACATAGGCCACCAACGCATTGATCTTCTCTTCGTCCATATTGGACGTGTCCTGAACCTCCGGATATTCCATAACGTCACATTTTAACTTTCGCAAAGTCTGTACGATGTTTTTCTCCGTGGAAAGACCGTACACATATAATATCTTCATCTTAAATTCCAATCTTATATCGCTTTTTTTCACTATCTATAATATAATAAAAAACAGCACAAAAGTAAACCGCAAATAAGTGAGGCGCCAAATGTCTGTTTCTATCTATACAATGACCCATGTACCTTTTACTCCGCCGGAAGATCCGATCTACATCCCGCTTCAGGTCGGCCGTGCCCTTCATGACGACCTTGGATATCAGGGTGACGATACGGGCGATACTATATCCACACTGAATCCCTACTACAGCGAACTGACCGGCTTATACTGGATCTGGAAAAATGTAAATACTGCAGACTATCTTGGCCTGTGCCATTATCGCCGATATTTCCTGAATGAGAACGGCACATTGATGACCAAAGACGATTATCTGCACATCTTTTCCCGCTATGACGTGATTCTATCCAGGCCGCAGGCCGGCGCCTATGATTATCGTACAGTCTACAGCCGTTCCCACGATGTCCGCAATCTGGATATGACGGGTAAGGTCATACAGGAGCTGTGTCCTGAATATTTCGATACCTTCCAGCACGTGATCAGCGATACCTCCTGCTATATAGGGAATTTATTTGCTGCCCCCAAAGCGTTATTCCAAGCCTACTGCAAATGGCTGTTTTCTATTTTTTCCGTGCTGGAGACGCGCATTGACGTCACTGGTTATGACGATTACCATAAAAGAGTGTTCGGTTTTCTGTCAGAGCAGTTACTGATCGTATGGGTAAAATACAATCAGCTGTCCTATTATGAGGCACCTGTCGGTCTTCTCCAGGAAAAAGCCGAGACGATAAGTCTCAAAAATGAGCTGCAGTCTCTGCTGCATACAGGAAACGTCACCGCCGCCTGGCAGTATCTGTGTTCCGCCCTGGATAAACGTCCCGATCTGTCGCTTCAGCTGTCTGACTTTAACCAGGAGTTGATTCTCATCGAGCATATTCTCAATATATGCAGGATCGAAGAGGAGGAAGAACTGCCGACCCTTCTGCAATTTTCAAGAGATCTCGGCACACTGATCCGACATTTCCGACTTCTATTGACCATTGTTGAACATATAGGGAACAACATCGCCACCAAAGAAGAGATTCGATATCTTCTTGACTGCCGGGTCTCCTATAAAGCAATCGTCTATATGATGCAGAATTTTAAGCAGTTGTCCGGTACGCCGCAGATATGGCTAAACACTTTAGCAAATCTCTACGCAGATGCCGAAGAATATCTGACCGCCCTTTCTTTCCTGGAGGAAGCTCTTGCCATCTGCGAGACAAACAGGAATACGCTGTCTAACATCATCACCATTTTGGATCATATGGGGCAGCCGGAAATGGCCGATGAATACCGGCAGCTTTACCATGTCCTTCCCCGAAGGATCACGGTCTTTATGGGCGGAAGCATTCCTGTTCTGAACTATATGGCCAAGCAGTATGCTGCCAGTGCAGAACTACTGGGCTGTACGGTATTCCGCTATGACAAGTCCACTATGGAAGATAGTTTTGCAGGGCTGCTCCTTTTCCGTGAAAACGGTCTGGATGCTGCCGTCGTTTTCAACAATGTCTGTTTCCAAATGATGCTTGAATGCGGCAAAAGCCTCTGGGACCTATGGAATATTCCCTGCTACAACATCATCGTAGATCATCCGATGTACTATGCCGACACTCTGGATCATGCGCCCGCAAACGGTGTTGTTGCCTGTGCAGACCGCAATCACCAACTCTACATCAGTCGCTTCTATCCCACTGTGAGGAAGACTCTGTTCCTTCCCACTGCCGGACAGTGTCTGAAACCCTTTGCCGCACTAAAGCCCTTTGCCGCACGCTCTATTGATGTCCTCTTTATCGGCGCCTACAAATATGATGACGGTTATTCTTATGATTCTTTCGATTCACAGTTGACAGAAGAACTGATCCGAAACCCGGAACGAACCTTCGAGGATACCGTTGAACACTGCCTGCGATCTGGTCAGACCAGTCTGGACGAGGACGAATTGAAAAGCTTCCTTCAAAAGCATTGCTTCGTTGACACAAATACCGGCGCACTGTTTCGCAGAGAAATTCTCAGGGCGCTCGTCAATGCCGGAATAACCGTCACTGTATATGGCGATCGATTTGAAAAGACCGATCTGTTGAAGTACCCTAACTTTATCTACAAAGGACGCTGCTCCACCGAAGAAGGGATCCGCCTCATGGAAGACAGTAAGATCGTATTAAATCAGTTGGCATGGTTCAAAGACGGTTCCAGTGAGAGAATCTATGAAGCCATGCTGCAGGGCGCAGTGGCACTTACAGATGACAGCACCTATTTAAGAGAAACCTTTGTCGATGATGTCGATATCAAATTCTATTCTCTGGCATACTTAGACAGACTGCCTGCTCTCGTCCGCTCTATCCTGGACGATCCGCAGCGCACGGAAATGCTGCGGACGAATGCCTATCGCAAAGCTGCAGCACAGCACACATGGCTGCAGCGCACGGAATCCTTACTCGCAGATTTCTAACACCGATAGTCAAAAAGGCTGGCACATGGCCAGCCTTTCTATTTCTTATGATACTGATCCTCCATGTCAGAGCAGTTTACTGCGATGACACG
>CAMWLJ010000193.1 GCA_947175055.1 uncultured Lachnospiraceae bacterium
TTTTATTAATGAAAATATGTGGATAAAATGGCATATTTTTGGTAAAATGGAAAAGAATATTTGTGAAAAATAACGACAGGGGGAATGACTAATGGAAACGAAGGGATTACTTGAGGCGCCGATCAGCAGGATTCATATGGAGCCGATGGATGTGATCAACGGATTTGAGGTTCGGCCCGGCATGTATGAGGTGAATGGAGCCACCGCGATTCCCTGCGGGGTGAATTTTACGGTGTACTCTTACGGCGCCACGTCCTGCGAACTGCTTTTGTTCAAGCGGATGGAGGCGGAACCCTATGCCGTATTGAAGTTCCCGGAGAATTATAAGATCGGGAAAGTATATTCCATGATCGTATTCGGACTGAATGTACATGATTTTGAGTATGCCTACCGGATGGACGGGCCATATGATCCGAAGGAAGGGCTTTTGTTCAACAAAAATAATACACTTCTGGATATCTATGCCAAAGCTGTGGCGGGACAGCGGCTGTGGGGTATACCGCAGATGGAAGGGGATGTTTACCGGGCAAGAGTGGTGAAGGACGATTTCGACTGGAAAGATTCGGGACAACCCCTGATTCCCATGGAAGACCTGATCATCTATGAGATGCATGTGAGGGGCTTTACGAAGCATGATTCCTCCGGGGTTGCACATCCGGGCACTTTCGCGGGACTCAGGGAGAAGATTCCTTATTTAAAAGAGCTGGGAATCAATGCGGTGGAGCTGATGCCGATCTTTGAGTTTGACGAGATGCGGGATTACCGGGTGGTGGACAACAAACCGGTCATGAATTACTGGGGATACAACACGGTCTGCTTCTTCGCGCCCAATACCAGCTACACGGCGAAGGTGGAATATAATAAGGAAGGAACGGAATTGAAGGAGCTGATCAGCGCTCTCCATGAAAACGGAATTGAGTGCATTCTGGATGTGGTATTTAACCATACGGCGGAGGGAGACGAGCGCGGACCCTGCTTTTCCTTCAAAGGATTTGACAATAACATTTACTATATGCTGACACCGGACGGGAATTACTATAATTTCAGCGGCTGCGGCAATACTTTAAACTGCAACCATCCCATTGTGCATCAGATGATTCTGGAATGCCTGCGCTACTGGACGACGGCCTATCATGTGGACGGCTTCCGTTTCGATCTTGCCACCATCCTGGGGCGGAACGAGGACGGTTCGCCCATGAGCAAGCCGCCGCTTCTGCAGAGTCTGGCTTTCGATCCGATCCTGGGGAATGTGAAGCTGATCGCCGAGGCGTGGGATGCGGGCGGCCTCTATCAGGTGGGCAGTTTCCCCTCCTGGAGCCGCTGGGCGGAATGGAACGGCAGATATCGGGATGACATGCGCAATTTCCTGAAAGGGGATTTTGGCATGTGGGAGGTGGCTGCGCGCAGGATCACCGGTTCCCGGGATATCTACAATCCGGAATGGAGAGGGAACAATGCGTCCGTGAATTTCCTGACCTGTCATGACGGCTTTACTCTCTGGGATCTGTATTCCTACAACGAAAAGCATAATGAGGCTAACGGCTGGGGCAATACGGACGGATGCGACGATAATCGCAGCTGGAACTGCGGTGCGGAAGGGGATACGGCAGATGAAGGGATTCTCACGCTGCGCAGGCGGCTGGCCATGAATGCCTTTGCCGTGTTGATGTGCAGCCGCGGAACGCCTATGTTCTTTTCCGGCGATGAGTTTTTGAATTCCCAGTTCGGCAATAACAATGCCTACTGTCAGGACAATGAGATTTCGTGGCTGGACTGGAAAGATCTGGAAAAAAACAGAGCACATTTCGAATTCTGCAAATATATGGCGGCGTTCAGAAAAGCACATCCGGTGCTGCGTAAATTTGCGGGCAACAGCTGGTGCGGTTTTCCGGAGATTCAGGTGTTGGGAGCCGATGCCGAGACGAAGGTGCTGCGTGTGATCTATGCCGGCAGGGTAGAGGTGGACGACCGGGGCAACGGTCATGACGATATCGTCTGTCTGGCGGTCAATGTTTTCTGGGAGGATCAGGAATTCTGGCTGCCGAATCTGCAGGGCGGAAAAGTCTGGTATGTGGCGGCGGACACCAGCGGCAGATACCTGCCTCACTATATACCGGGCCAGCAGGGCATGAACAGACTGCCGGAGAATAAGGTCACGGTGGGAGCACGCAGCGTGTGTATTTTCGTAGCGTAAGTTCAAGGACAGGTCATTTGCCGTTTGCCTGACCGGGCAGATTGGAGGAACGCATGGGCAGGGTGACATATCTGTTGCACTGTCCGTGGTTGGGCCATGCAGTCACTGGTCCTGAAAAGAGTGGGTTAATCGTGAATACCGCGCTCGATGATGCCGAAGCCCAACGGGTATGGGCCGGTATGCACGCCAATCGTCGCCCCAATCTGGTAAACGGGCATTTCGGTGATGGCATAGCCTTTTTCCTGCAGAACAGACAGAGCCTGGTCGCGGAAGGTCAGGCCTTCTTCCTGATCATAGCCATAGCCCACTGCGAGGCTGTAGCATTCGATTCCAAGACTGCTTTCCTGCAGATATTCCAACAGCAGGTTCAGAGCTTTTCTGGTGGTGCGTTTTCTTCCCCTGTCGATACCGGAGGGGAAGATCTCGCCCTGTTTTAATGTAATCACGGGACGGATATCCAGCGCTCCGCCTGCAAGAGCGGCTACCTTGCCGATGCGCCCGCCGTGTTTTAAGTATTCCATGTTTCCCACTGTAAAAAAGATTCTTCCGGTACTTTTGATCTCTTCCAGCCGCGCAATGGCGTTCTGATAACTGACGCCGTGATCCCGGAGCGCTGCCGCCTCCAGAACGTACTGTCCCTGCAGGACGGTATTGATGGTGGCGTCGATGACGGTGATCTGTGCCTGTGGATATTTTTCCAGAATAAGGGCCTTTGCGTTGAGAGCGGACTGCATGGAACCGCTGAATTTCGTGGTGATGCAGATGCAGATCACCGGCGTGCCGGCTTCGGCAAAGGGCAGGAAGGCCTCCTCATAATCTTGAATGGAAGGCATGGAGGACTTGGGGTATACGCCCTTTTTCTCTACCATCTGTCGATAGAAGTCCCGGATGCCGATCTCTACATTTTCCTTAAAATAATGTGTATCGTCGAAGGATACGTAAAATGGTACTACGGTGATGTTCTTTTCCTGTACAAGATCTGTCGGCAGATCGCAGGAACCGTCGCTGATAATATGAAATGCTTCTGTCATGTT
>CAMWLJ010000194.1 GCA_947175055.1 uncultured Lachnospiraceae bacterium
CAGGAAAAGGCCAACAGCACATAATGATTGGCAGCTTCTATTCTTTGAAGGTGCGGCGAATCTGACTTGATATCCACAATGCTGACGGTAATCAGGCTGCCTTTTGCACTGTCGGTGAGCTGCGGCTCGTAGGCGTAGGTGTGGGGCAGGCCGTTGTAGTAGATGTATTGACATCCATCCGATTCGATCACGTACCATTTGCCATCTTCGCAGGCGCTCAGGGCATTACGGATTTTATCAGATACTTCGCTCTGCGTGACACGGTTCAGATCCACAACGGCCGGTTTGGATATATTATTTTCGTTATACTCATCTGGAAATCCCCTGCCATCCGGATAGTCATTTAAGTAATAGTCGTCCCAATTGTCAAAGTCATCAAATTTATCAAAGTCTCCAAAATCATTAAAGTCATCAAAATTGTCAAAGTCACCAAAGTCATCAAAATCATCAAATTTGTCAAAATTATCAAAATCGTCAAATTTATTAAAATCATCGAAGTCATCATAATTATCAAAGCTATCAAAGTCTTCAAAGTCAGCAGAATCACCAAAAAGGTGGAGATAGTTGGTAGCATTGTCTTCCCGGCACTTTTCCAGCCACTCAACCTTGCTTTCCGCATCCATCATTCCGATCAGGACGGCGAAAAAGGAGATAACATCTTCCTGATAGGCTTTCAGGGCATAGCGTTCCACCGCTTCCTCCTGTTTCCCGTTATCTTCCAGTTCACCGATACAGCAGGCGAAGAAGGAAACGTTTCTCTCAGCAAACATCTGCTCCAGATATTGTGTCTGCGTCTGGCTGTCAAGTTCACGGAAAATGGCGGAAAACTGCGGAAGTTTCTGTGTCTCCCAGTACTTCTCTGCCAAAGCGGGGAAGTTGTCGTTTCCTACGTATTCTATGTCTGTAACGATGATAGAAGCTGTATAGACCGATTCAGGGTCTACCCGAACAAGCATACGACTGGACGCAGCCGTAACGGCATTTTGCGTTTCCGGATCCTCCAGGAGAGGGATATATTCAGGAGCGGAGTAGACTTGTACAGTGCTTTCGTCCGACAGGACAATCTGCGTCCTGCTGTAGGCATCTGTCTGGAGTCTGTCAGGCGAATTACTGTAGCAAAGCCCGATCAGATAAGGTTGTTGGTAAAAGAAGCACTGTACGTTAAAGTGATGATCGGTCTCGGGAACTTCTTCCTCAGGGACTTCATTCTCAGAGAATTCTTCTTCGGTGAGAAAGGTATCTTGTATGTCACCTGCAGCCAGCAGGTAGAAATCTGCATCTGCCTGCGTGATCGTGCCGTTTCCTACCATTGTACGGCACTGCTCACCAATATATCTGACAAGACCGGACATATCTTTTTCCCGAAATGAACCGAAGGTAGAGTAGCGGTCTTCGTAGACAAAAACCAGTTTGTAGAAGCCGTTGGTAACCATGGAAAGTGGTCTGTCTGTTTCATCCGCACCATCCACATAGATGTAGTAGATGGTGTCCTCACGCTCTATGCGGTAGTCGTGCAGGGGGACCGCGTCTGCAGAGCCGTCACTGCCGTTGTGGACAGAATTTGCCTGGCCAATGGCAGAGCCTGTAGGTATGTCTGGTTGGGTACTGCTGTCGGCAGAACTGTCTGAGTGGCTGCCGGGTGCGGCATATGCGCCGAGAACGATGGCGCCGCCAACCAGGATTCCGGTAACAAATAGAGTGATAAATTGTATGGTTTTTGTGAATTTCTTATAGTTCATGATCGCATCCAACCTTCTTTTTAGTAATTCTTTGCTCTCATGCAAGGTGACAGAGGCCAGGGTGTCTTTGTAGGAGCCGCCGACAGCAGCGGCATTCAGCAGCGTATCGCCATAGGATATGCGTGCATTTTCGGGAATCAACTCAACAACTCTCTCATCGCAGGAGAGTTCGCAGAGTTGGTTGACTTCATTTTTCATCAAATAGACAAAAGGATTGAACCAGTGTACACAGAGAGTAAACTGCATCAGCCATTTGTAGAGCATATCCCGCCGCCGGTAATGGACCAGTTCATGCAGCACGGTATAGTAGAAATCGCGCTCGGACAGATCCGCATCCGGCAGAATGATACGGGGGCGGAACAGCCCGATCAACAGAGGAGAGGACACGAGGCTGTTGGTATAGAGATCCAGGGAACCTTTTATATGTTTTTCTTTTATGATACGTCCGAAACACTCTAACAGCTGCATGTCATTGAGCGGAATGCATCCGGCATCAATGTACTTCCGAAAACTCTGGTAGATAGTGATCTTGCGCATCAGGAGGAGCAGTGCCGTGATCAGCCAGAGGGCGAAGACCAGGGTTCCGGCGGAGACAGGCCTGTCGATAGCATTTTCTGCATCTGCCATGGCAGCAGCGTCAGCGTCAGGCAGAGGCGCAGCAGGCTGCTGCCCATTCTGTATTCTGCCGGACTGCCCGCTGTCGGATTTCACATTGGAAATGTTTCCGGGTGAAGAGCTTCCGGTGTCCTGCGGTAGAGGGGCAGATGTGGTAATGCCGGGCAGAATCTGTTCTGCTGTCAGTATAAGATTCCCCGTCAAACTAGTCTGCAGCGTTATGGGCAGGAGCAGCCGCCAGATTACGACCAGCCAGATATAGTACTGCCATTTCTTACTTAGCCGACTCCGATACAGGGGACGGAACAGCAGCAATAGTATGATCAGTGCAGTCCCGGATAAAGATAATGATAATATCAATTTTATGATTTCGCTCATTTTCTCACAATACTCCATTTCTCAGCCAATAGGGAACCGTCTTCCGGTTTTCAGCCAATAGAGAGCCGCCTTCTGGCAGGATATTTTCCGGCGTTGTTCCTTTATCTTTCGGCCATGGCTGTTATCAGATCATGCAACAGGAGGGGCTTAGCCGCACCGTAGGCTGCATTATTTGTCAGACAGAGTGTCAGCAGTGATAGCCTGCCAGTACTTCTTCAGATCATCGTAGTCCGAGGCAGACAGCAGATCTTTTTGAATTAGTGTGGCAACCAGGTCTTTGGCATTTCCTTCATAAATCTTGTCGAGAAAGGTTTCGGTCTGGGAAGACTGGTATTCATCGGCGGAAACGATCGCAGTATAGCGGTTGCGGTGCCCGATCTTATTGGTCTTAAGCAAGCCCTTGTCGATCAGGCGGGAGAGCAGGGTGATGATTGTGTTCTTGGTCCAGTTCAGGCCTTTGGCCGACAGGGCGGTTACGATCTCTGCATA
>CAMWLJ010000195.1 GCA_947175055.1 uncultured Lachnospiraceae bacterium
ATTCGCAACGTAGATTTTCAGGAATATGGCTGTTCATATTGTGTACCTCTCTTTCGATTTTTGCGGATAACCATATTATCCATAGTAAACTCCATCATGCTCAGCCTGCCGTCGGGCGGGCCGCCTGGCCATCCATGCTGTGAAAGTCGAAGACTTTCATAATAATGTCATTATCTATCCCTGCGAACGGCAAGGCAATGGAACAGAGTATAGTTTTTGTGCATCTTTTATAGAAAGAGGGGTTTCTACTTATGTTAGTAGCAAAATTAATGTGCGTAAAAACTATAAAAATAGTGTATTTATACAAAAGAATATAAATATTGCACAAAATATATAGTTTGCATAATTGTCTTGTATCTGCCAATGCTTTATGATGATAAACGTAACAACAAAGCCTGAGGCTGAATTGTTATTGCTGAGTAAATATAACCGAAAACAAAGCAAAAGGAAGAGGAGGAAAGATTGAAAATTAAAATTTTCAATCGCGAGATTTGTGTCTGCGCGTTGCTTGCCACAAACTCGTTTAATGCGACGTCTCAACATAGTTGAGACAAAAGCAGCGCAGAAATGGAGGAAGCTATGAAGTACAAAAAAGCGAAAAGTTTGTTATCTTTGGGAGTTATGACGGTATTAGTGCTGTCTTTGCTGGCGGGCTGCGGCGGTGATTCCGGTACGAAGCCGGAAACGGCAGAAGGAAATACTGAGGAAGTGCAGGACACGCAGAAAACCTCAGATGTATCTGACAGCGCAGGTGGAGATGCGGAAACGATCACCATGTGGGGTTGGAATGCGGGCGATATAGAGAAGATCTTTGCGGCCTATAAGGAGAAGACAGGGGCTAATGTGGAACTGGAGTATGTGACGGTGCAGCAGGAAGAGTCGTTCCAGAAGCTGCAGACCACGATCAGTGCGGGCCTGGATCTGCCTGATATTGTGCCCAGTGAAGTGGGGCAGCGGGGAACGATGCTGTCGCTGGATATCTGGGAAGATTTAAGCCAGGATCCTTACAATTTCGATACAAGTTGGATCTTCCCCTATCAGGTGCCGCTTTGCAGCAATGAAAGGGGTGAACTGGTAGCGCTTCCCTGGGATGTGAGTACGGCGGCGCTTGCTTATAAGAGACCGCTTGCGCTGGAATATCTGGGAACAGAAGATCCGGACGAGCTTAGCGCTATGTTCCCGGACTGGGAGACTTTCATGGAAAAGGGAATTGAGGTCAAGGAGGCGAGCGGCGGCAAGATCTTCATGTTTGCCAGCCTGACCAACGTAAAGCAGATCATGGACGGTCAGAATCCGCAGCCGATCGTGCAGGATGGCACGTTGGATATGACTTCGATCAAAGAGACTCTCGGCTGGATGATCAAATTCAGAGATGCGGGAATCGTGGACAATATCCTGGAGACATCAACGGCTTACAGCGCCTCTTATGCAGATGACCTCCATATATTCTATCCTTGTGCAGGATGGTCACCCACTTACGTGATCCAGCCCAATGATCCGGAAGGACAGGGGAAATGGGGCTTGATGGTTCCGCCGCAGGGATGTTTCAGCTGGGGCGGCTCTGCATTCATGATTCCCAGAGATGCCAAGAATAAAAAGGCGGCTTATGATTTTGTTTCCTGGTTGGATTCGGAAGAAGGCACCAGATCTCAGCGTGATGTAGTCGGCTATAATATTTCCAATGTGGAACCGTACAAGGACGCAGAATTTGCGGCGCTGTACGACGACTGGTTTGGCGAGCAGAATATTGGTGAGGTGTTGTTCCAGAAAGCCATGGAGAATATCGAAGTAAGGCCAGTGAGCACCTATGATGCAACGATCACGGAAGTCTGGTCGATGGTGACAGAGGCGGTCAACAGTGATAAGAGCATTGACTTTGAAAGTGCATGCAGCATGTTCGAAGAAGAGATGTACACACTGGCGCCGGAATTAAGAAAATAACAGGAAGTTTCAGTAAGGTGTCTGCTGGCCGTATGGTACGGCAGACATCTTGCAGATAGGAGTGTATATGTCGAAAATAGGACCGCAGACACAAGGCGGAAAGGGATTGAAGCGAAAGCTGAAAGGGCGTATGATCTGGCCGTATATATTCATCCTTCCCTTTTTCATTATCTATATTGCTTTTAATTGTTATCCGCTCATCTATACCTTTATCATCAGCCTGAATGACTGGGACGGATTTTCTCAGCCGGTCAGTGTGGGATTGGCCAACTATAAGAATATCTTTACGGAGGATCCCTACTTCCTAAAGTCGATCGGAAATACACTGTTCTTCATGGCTTTTGATATCCCGATCGTGATCATATGCGGCCTGATCCTGGCATCGGTGTTCAACAGCAAGAAATTAAAAGGGGCCGGTTTCTTCCGGACAGCAGTCTTCCTGCCTTACATAACGATTCCGGTGGCGATAGGTGTTCTGTTCTGCCTGTTGTTTGACTGGAATTCCGGAACGGTCAATCTGATCCTGGCTAAACTCGGGTTGATAGAGGAACATATCAACTTCCTGGGCGTGCCCAGGCTGGCACGGATGATCGTGGTCATGATGATCTGTTGGAAGTATATCGGATATCATATGATATTCTTCAATGCAGGAATCTCCGGGATATCCGTGGAATTGTACGAGGCGGCGGATGTGGATGGAGCCAGTGCGTTTGTGAAATTCACCAGGATTACGATACCGCTGCTTAAGCCGATCATAGAATATCTGGTCATCATGAACATCATCTGGGGCTTCCAGCTATTTGATGAACCGAAAGTGCTGTTCAGTTCCTGGACTTCTTCTTCTGGAGGAAGCGGACTGATGGGCGGCCCGTTGAAGTCCTGCCTGACAGCTATCTGGTATATCTATGACACTTCCTTCGGCTCCCAGATGCGGTACGGTAAGGGAGCGGCAGCAGCCTACGGGACGTTCCTGTTTATCCTGATCTTTTCTTTGGCAGCATTTGTAGTCATGAAGATCATCGGAAGAAAGAGTGGGGAAGATTAGGCTGAAAAATCAAAGATTTTATAGCTTTCTATTTAAGCAGTATCACAAGCAGGCTTGTGATATGCAAGGGGTTAGTGTGAAAAATCCATATGCGACAGATTTTTCACACACAAATTTGTGCTTGCGC
>CAMWLJ010000196.1 GCA_947175055.1 uncultured Lachnospiraceae bacterium
AAAAAAGATGCCATATACAGCCAAATCACTGCATATGACATCTTCTTTATTTCCTGTATCGTACAAACTTCAGCTTTGCAGGAACTCAGACCCGTGTACAGAATGCCTGCACTTTTCCACTGATTCCAGTAAACTTAGTTTGCTGCCTGTACCGCTGTGATATGCGGGTTAGCGCCTTCATACCAGTAGAGGAACCCTTCCATATCGATCGTATCACCAATCTGCAGCTCCTTTACCGCCTTGTAGACGTCTGTCGAGCTGTCGCACAGATAGGATTCAACAGTAAATGTGTAGGTTGCTCCGTCAAGGGATACGTTAAAGTAAAGGTCATCTCCCTCCTGACCGGAACCGTCCCATTTATAAAGGAATGCCACGTCGTTGCCTGCGTCATCCTGGCCTGCCGCCTCAACGGTCATGCCCTTGAAGGACACATAACGGTTCTGGTAATCCACCAGATCGTCCTGACCGAGATAAGGGGTAACATCCATGGCTTCTGCCACGTAATTGCCTTCTACGATCTCAAATGTCGCATCAATGATCTCCACCTCACCGGACCACTCTGCCTTATAACCTGTCACCTTGATCTTCGTACCGGGTGTCAGTTTCTCATAATCTTCTTCGGAGCATGCCATCTCATAGATGAAATATGCACCATCCTGATCCTGTGTATAGAGAGTTGCCTTGTCTTCCCACCAAGCCTGCTTCGCCTGCACGTAAGTCTCCACTACCACTTCAGTGTCCAGATCTGCTGCCGCATACTCTGCATAAGTCATAACGCCCTCGGATTTCTCCTCTGTACCGACGCTCTCTGCCTCAGCCGGCTCTTCGCTCTCGGTTTCTGCTGTCTCAGCCTCCGCCTCTGCTGCGTCCTCTGCTTCTGTCTCTTCCGGCGCTGCTTCCTCTGTCTCAGTCTCTTCCGCTGCTGCATCCTCAGCCACCTGCTCCGGTGCTGCTTCCTCTGCCGCACCTGCATTGTCCGAGCCGCAGCCCACACATGCGAACGCAAGCGCAAATGCCATCAGTAACGCTGTCATTTTCTTCATAATTCTCCTCCTTTTTCACCTTATATAAGGTGTCTCGCAGAGTAAACGGTAACCGTTTCTTCTCTATTTTCACTGTTACATGACATTACTCTGCCATATGAATTTCATTCCGACATAAATTATACGCGTTATTTCTGATATGTCAATCATTTCCTTTTTATAACGTTTATGATCTTTTTCTTATTGTTGCGTGTCACCGTGCATAGTGATTTCTCTTCTTCCTCACGATCCCGGCTCCCACATACAGCAGGATCATTCCCCACGCCACACCAAGACTGGCGAGCAGGATCACCGCTGTCCGCGGCAGCTTCCCCAGATCACTTCTGCCGGAGGTCATGCCGTTTTGCCGCTCGATCTGATCCAGACGGTACAGCGAAGACACATCCGCATATAGCTCTTCCATATAGACATCGTCTACCGTCTGCTTCCTCCGCACCGACTTCACCGTATTCTCGATCATCTGCCCGGCGGCGTCTCGCAGAGATGCCGAACCGTTAAATACCGGCGTCACGAAGGTGTCTTCCATATGATCCAGCAGCAGACCGGCCGCTTCGATCTTTACCTCATAGTGCGCCTCATCCTCGCCACAAGCAGCCAGATACGCCTTGTATTCTTCCGACTCCTGCGCCTTGGAAGTGACCGGCACATAGCCTTCCGTCCCCGCATAGGCGATCTGCACCTCGTTGGTGAGCAGATACTGCGCAAACAGCCAGGAGGCCAGCACTTCCTGCGGATCCTCCTTATTGAAAATACAGACCGAAGGCCCCTGCGAGATCATCTTCGGATGCGCCGGGTCAAACTGCGGAATCGGCATCACCACCGTCTCAAACTCCACGATCTTGTCCTCACTGATATCGGAGAGGGGAGCGTCCGTCCCCATCCAGGTTGCTCCCGCCGTGGAATCCACCGCGAAGATGCACTGCCCGGCATTGAAGAAGTTGGCCGGATAACTGGAAATTTTAAATGTGGAAAAGGCCCCTTTTTTCGCATGTTCTGCTATGGTATACAGCAGTTCCTCCGTGGTGTCGTTGAAGATCTCGATCTCTCCGGTCTCCGTGGAGTACCCTGCCTCTTTCTGCCGTAACATCTGGATCATCATATTGTCGGTGGACTTGTAGATAAAAGGAATCATGACGCTCTGGCCGTTGACCAGATAATTCTCCTCCCCGTCCATCGCCATGGCGGCCTCCGATACCTCCCACACAAAATCCCAGGTCAGCGTTTCCGGCAGCGTATAGCCCATGGCCTCCACATAAGTCTTATTGACGTAGCAGGCTTCCGTGGACCGCATATACGGCATGGCATAGTAATGGCCGCCAAAGGAACACTCCTCCAGAAATTTCGGGATGATCTCCTCCGCCCGCGGCGCATCGAACCGTACCTCGCTCCCGCCGGAGCCATACCGCTCATCCGCAAACAGTTCATCCAAAGGCACTACAAGATTGCCGCCTGTCAGATAGGTGGCGATATGATCCGGATAGGTGATGCACACATTAGGCGTGGTATTCGTGGCGATGTTGGTGATCACGTCATTATAGATCTTGCCGTAATCCGTATAGAGACGCAGATTCACGGTGATATTCGGATAAAGATCTTCAAAATCCTCGATTGCTTTCTCATAGATGGCCGTCTGATTCTTATTGGTATCATTTTTGGCCCAGAAAGTGACTTCATATTCTCTGGAAAGATCGAACTCTTCCGGCACGGCAAAACTGCGCATCCCCTCGCTGCCGTGACAGCCGGTGAGCAGAATCGAACCACACAGCATAAGCGCCACCGAACACACTCTGCTTATTCCGTGTCTGTATGTTTCCCCCGGCAGACCGCTTATTCCATATTTGTATCGTTCCTCAAACAGACTTCTCATAAGTCCTCTTTTCATAGCGATATCCATTCCCTTTGCAAACTCATTTCCTTTTCAAACCCGCTCCTGTATCATCCACAGCGCAGACACTCCTGACTTCTGCCTCCTGACCTCTGTCTTCCGCCAGCTATCCTTTGATTCCGCCCCTTGATACTCCCACCGGCTCTCCTTTCGTTCCGCCCCTTGATACTCCCACCGGCT
>CAMWLJ010000197.1 GCA_947175055.1 uncultured Lachnospiraceae bacterium
TCAATCAGCTATCTTTGATTATATTAAAGATTGCCAAGATTTTCAAGCATTATTTGCATTAACCATTCAGAACAACAAAATATTTTTGAAATTTTTATTTTGCCTTCGCTGCTAATACTTTTTCTTGCACGCTCTTCGGCACCTGCTCGTACTTCTCGAAGAACATCGAGTAGTTACCACGTCCCTGTGTCTTGGAACGCAGGTCTGTAGAATAACCGAACATCTCAGCAAGCGGTACATAACCCTTCACCATCTTGCCACCGCCGATGTCTTCCATACCTTCGATCCGGCCACGACGGGAGTTGATATCACCGATTACATCGCCCATATACTCTTCCGGCATGGTTACTTCGACCTTCATGATCGGCTCAAGCAGGACTGGTCCTGCCTTCTTCATTGCTTCCTTGAAGCACATGGAGCCTGCGATGTGGAATGCCATCTCGGAGGAGTCCACTTCATGGTAGGAACCATCGTATACGTTGGCGTGAACACCAAGTACCGGGAATCCACCCAGAACACCGGCTTTGGAAGCCTCTTCGATACCTTCACCGACAGCGGGGATATATTCCTTCGGAATCGCACCACCCACTACGCTGGTCTCGAACTTAAAGGTCTCTTCACCGTTCGGATCCATAGGCTCAAATTTAACTTTACAGTGCCCGTACTGTCCACGACCGCCGGACTGTTTCGCATATTTATATTCCTGATCAACAGGCTTCGTAAAGCTCTCTTTGTATGCAACCTGCGGTGCACCCACGTTAGCCTCTACCTTGTATTCACGAAGCAGACGATCAACGATGATCTCCAGATGAAGCTCACCCATACCTGCGATAATAGTCTGGCCTGTCTCATGATCGGTGTGGGCGCGGAACGTAGGATCTTCCTCAGCAAGTTTTGCCAGTGCTTCACCCATCTTGCCCTGACCGGCTTTGGTCTTCGGCTCGATCGCCAATTCGATAACCGGCTCCGGGAATTCCATGGACTCCAGGATAACAGGATGACGCTCGTCACAAATAGTATCACCGGTTGTAGTAATCTTAAACCCTACTGCCGCAGCAATATCGCCGGAATACACTTTATCAAGTTCTGCTCTCTTATTGGCATGCATCTGCAGGATACGACCTACACGTTCTTTCTTGTTCTTTGTCGCATTCAGCACGTAGGAACCGGAGTTCATCGTACCGGAGTACACACGGAAGAACGCCAGCTTGCCGACAAACGGATCGGCCATGATCTTAAACGCCAGCGCGGAGAAAGGTTCGTCATCGGAAGAATGTCTCTCCACTTCATTGCCGTCGCTATCCACACCTTTGATCGCAGGGATATCTGTAGGCGCCGGCATAAACTCAAGGACAGCGTCCAGAAGCTTCTGTACACCTTTGTTCCTATATGCAGAACCACAACATACCGGTACAGCCGTACACTCACAAGTGCCACGACGTAACGCTGCCCTTAACTGTTCTACAGAAGGCTCTTCTCCTTCCAGATACATCATGGTAAGCTCATCATCTAACTCACAGATCTTCTCTACCAGTTCGTCATGATAGAGCGCAGCATCGTCTGCCATATCTTCCGGAATGTCTGTGATCGTGATATCTTCGCCTTTATCATCATTATAGATATAGGCTTTCATTTCAAAAAGATCAATGATTCCCTTAAATTCATCCTCTTTACCGATCGGTAACTGAAGGATGATCGCATTTTTGCCCAATCTTGTTCTGATCTGGTCTACGGCACCAAAGAAATTGGCACCCAGAATGTCCATCTTATTGATGAACGCCATTCTCGGAACATTATAGGTATCAGCCTGTCTCCACACGTTTTCTGACTGCGGCTCAACACCACCCTTCGCACAGAATACGCCCACAGCGCCATCCAGTACACGGAGGGAACGCTCAACTTCTACAGTAAAGTCAACGTGACCGGGAGTGTCGATAATATTGATACGGTGCTCTAACGCGCCCGGCTTCGGTTTACAGTTCTCTTCCAAAGTCCAGTGGCATGTCGTAGCGGCCGATGTGATCGTGATACCTCTTTCCTGCTCCTGCTCCATCCAGTCCATGGTAGCAGTGCCTTCATGAGTGTCACCGATCTTATAGTTTACACCAGTGTAATACAGGATACGCTCACTCAATGTGGTCTTACCGGCATCGATATGGGCCATAATACCTATATTTCTGGTTCTCTCTAACGGATATTCTCTTCCAGCCAAGATTTTTTCCTCCTTATAATAATCAAGAACAACGAGAAGCTGATATTCTTTGGCGACATATATGACGCCCGAGAATATCATCTCGTTTTTTAGAAGCGATAGTGTGCAAATGCCTTATTAGCCTCTGCCATCTTATGCATATCTTCTTTTCTCTTAACGGCTGCGCCGGTATTGTTAGACGCATCCAAGATCTCATTGGCAAGTCTCTCTTCCATGGTCTTCTCGCCTCTCTTGCGAGAAAACATTACCAACCAACGAAGTCCGAGAGCCTGGCGTCTGTCCGGGCGTACTTCGATCGGTACCTGATAGGTCGCACCGCCGATACGTCTTGCCTTAACTTCCAAGACAGGCATGATATTGTTCATAGCCTCCTCGAAAACGTCAAGCGCCGGCTTACCTGCCTTATTCTCTACGCGGGCAAATGCTCCGTATACAATCTTCTGGGCTACACCCTTCTTGCCATCCAACATGATATTGTTGATCAGCTTGGTAACCACCTTGTTATTGTATAAAGGATCCGCCAATACATCTCTCTTTGCAATATGTCCTTTACGTGGCACGTTTCTTCCCTCCTTATTATCATTAATAATTCATCGGTACTCACATGTGTCCTCTAATTCAATGTGTTCGTGCGGTTTTCTACAGCCGGCGGCATCGGCCGCCTATTATCTATCACTAAGAATCCCAACACTAAATTAGTTCTGTTTGTGGTCCTGAAATTCACAACCCAAAGCCTGTCTGGCCTGCAAGTCAACCCTACAAACCTGCCAAGTTAAATCACATTGCGATCTTACTTGCCTGCTTTAGGTCTCTTGGCGCCGTACTTAGAACGAGCCTGCCGTCTGTTAGCAACACCAGCTGTATCAAGAGTACCTCTGATAA
>CAMWLJ010000198.1 GCA_947175055.1 uncultured Lachnospiraceae bacterium
TAGTTGTGGTGGAACATTCCATGACAGATGGGGAACTGGAAGATAAATTTGGAAAAGACGGCTGGAAACAGCTCCCGGACGAGGTATACCGCAGGTACAGCTTCACCCCGGCGAAGATCGAGGTGGAGGAACACCACGTAAAGGTATATGCCGGGAAAGAAACGGAAGAGGTCATCAAGGCGCCGCATCCGCACGCCTTATTAAGGGGGAGCCTTGTTTCCCCTTCGCTGGAGGCGGCGGTAATGAATGCCAAATATGTCAATGCCGTCCCGCTTTACCGGCAGGAACAGGAGTTTGAGCGCTATGGCCTGCATATATCCAGGCAGAATATGGCAAACTGGACGATCCAGTGCGCAGACCGTTACCTTGCGGTCCTCTATGATTACCTCCACAAAAAGCTGTACGGCTACCACGTCCTACAGGCGGACGAAACGCCCGTGCTGGTTAATAAGGACGGCCGTCCTGCCGGAACCAAAAGCTATATGTGGGTATACCGTACCGGACGGATGTATACAGAATGCCAGATCGTCCTGTATGAATACCACAAGACGCGCAATGCCAGCCACCCCAGGGAATTCCTGAAGGGGTTCAGCGGTGTATGCGTCACAGACGGCTACCAGGTCTACCACACCATTGAGGGCGAGCGGGAAGACCTGAGGATTGCCGGATGCTGGTCCCATGCCAGGCGGAGGTTTGACGAGGCAGTGAAGGCCCTGCCTAAGCAGAAGCAGAAAGACAGCCGTGCGTACCTTGCGCTGACAATGATACAGGCGATCTGCCGGGAGGAAAAACAGTTAAAGGATCTCCCGGCGGAAGAACGGAAGACCTGCCGCCAGCTGAGCGTAAAGCCCCTGGTGGAGGCTTATTTCGCATGGGTTCGTGAAAACCTCCCGAAAGTGCCGCAGAAAAGCAAGACGTGGGAAGGTTTCAATTATTCCCTGAACCAGGAGAAATACCTGAAAGTGTTCCTGGACGATGGCGAAGTGCCGATGGACAATAACGCTGCGGAACAGTCCATCCGCGGATTCTGCATCGGCAAGAAAAACTGGGTGATGATCGATACCATTGCCGGTGCAAAGTCCAGCGCCATCATCTACAGCATTGCGGAAACCGCAAAAGCAAACAATCTGAAACCGTATGATTACTTTGAGTATCTGCTTACCGAGATCCCGAAACATCTGGATGATCCCGACCGCAGCTTTTTGGATGACCTGCTCCCCTGGTCACCAAGCCTGCCGGAGAACTGCCGGAAGCCTGGTAAGAATGAAGTGAAATAAAGACTGGAGCAAATCTGTTTCTATCATACAGGTTTGCTCCAGTTTTGTATAGGTACCCACTATCTACCGTTTACACATAGATGCAGAAAAGTACCCCCTTATTATAGAAAGAACCCCTTTTCCGTGGGGTGGGGTAAGAGGGGTAACGCATGGGGTAAAAGGGGTAAGCAGAGGGGTAAAGGGGGAGGGTAGAAAATTGCCACACGGGGTAAATGGGGTAAAAATCACAGGATGGGGTAAAACCCCATATAAAAGTTACCCCACCCTTTTAGTTTCTATTGTTCGTATCGAAGTGCGAACTAGGCGGGTGTCTTAGTTTCCGGCAGATACAGACACGGAAAGCCGAGAAAGCCCGTAAATCCGCCACTTTCGGCATTACATAGGTTTGGGATTTACATTATTTCCGTGTGCTTTTAAGGACATTTTTGTATTAGCGAGAATGCGAACGGTTGTTCTGGGGTTCTTTTGCCTGATAGTATATACTCGTAGGCAAAAGTCGGTTATTATCACGGAAACCCGGATACTCGCAGGCAAAACTCCATACTATCACGCAAAAGTCGATACTCGCAGGCAAAATCCTTATACGAACACGGAAACTGCCTGTGAGTTTTCGTGTTCGTATAAGGGTTTCCGTGATTGTATAAGTAGTTTTCGTGATAGTACACATAAAAATGATAAAAATATCTTGCAAAACTGTTTTTGCTTAAAAACATTTTTATTCAGCGCAAAGCTCTACCAATACAATCTCCGGACAGTTATTGAAGCGGAACGGTATGATGCTGTTGCCAATGCCGCGGCTGACGACCATGTCCGTGCTGCCATCCGTATACAGCCCTGCATCAAATTTGGGGAACAGTCCCTGATTGGGTGCAATCAGCCCGCCGATGAGGGGCAGGCGGAACTGGCCGCCATGCGCATGGCCGCTTAAGACTAAACCAATACCGCAGTCTGCATAAGTTTCAAACAGCTCCGGGCGGTGGGAGAGCAGGATTGTGTAGCCGCCTTCGCTGCCGGCCAGGGATTCTAATTTTGTACCGACCATAGAAGGCACTTCCCCGAACATATCACCCTTAACTGTAAAATCGGGATCGGAAAGCCCGATAAGCATAATCTTTCCACCATCCCGTTCCAGCCATACTGTTTTATCCTCAAGAACAGTCACGCCAGCCGTTTCAAGGCCGGTTCTGAGCCGCCCATACTCTGTCAGGCGGGCTTCGTGGTTGCCTGTCACATAGTAGACGGGTGCAATCTGGACGGCCTCTTTTGCAAAGGAAA
Source organism: uncultured Lachnospiraceae bacterium (assembly GCA_947175055.1). Lineage (GTDB taxonomy): Bacteria > Bacillota > Clostridia > Lachnospirales > Lachnospiraceae > UBA3282. The sequence goes on from CAMWLJ010000198.1 coordinate 2,553, forward strand.
GGGCTGTGTCTATGTCTGTATGTGTAGAATCTACAAGGTCCCCGGTTATCACAATAATGTCCGGCCCGCTCTCGGACAGCATCCGCAGCAGTGTGGAGTTATCCTTTCCAAATTCGGCATTATGAAGGTCGGATACCTGTGCGATACGGAACCCGGAAAAGGCAGGAGGGATCCGGCTGCTGGAAATGGCAGCGGTGCTTACCATCAGCGCAGTGTTCCCCCATGTTGTCCATATGATCAGAGCCAGCAGCACGGATACCGTGCAGAATGCGGCTGTCTTTTTTGGAGGAAATCTTTTTTTCATTTCTTTTTTCACCCCATTTCCACTGTTATGCCCCTGGACAGGCAGGGACTTCCCGGCATCACATTAAATGCGTGTCGCTCCATTTTTTCATGTCTCTCAAAATAGGGATGAAACTTTTTCCCAGGTCAGTCAGGGAATACTCCACCTTCGGAGGCACTTCCTGATAGATATAGCGGGAGATAAAGCCGTCCTGTTCCAGTTCGCGGAGCTGCTTGGTAAGGGTGGACTGCGTGATGT
>CAMWLJ010000199.1 GCA_947175055.1 uncultured Lachnospiraceae bacterium
CTTGATACTCCCACCGGCTCTCCTTTCGTTCCGCCCCTTGATACTCCCACCGGCTCTCCTTTCGTTCCGCCCCTTGATACTCCCACCGGCTACCCTTTCGTTCCGCCCCTTGATACCCCGGCCATGACCTTTTTCCGGAAGATCAGAAACAGCACGATCAGCGGCACGGAAATAACCACCACTGCCGCCATCATAGCCGGAATATTCTCCCGGCCGAATCCGTTTTCCCGGATCTCCTGAATACCGTTGGACACCAGATAATAGTTTTCGTCATCGGTGATCAGCCGCGGCCAGACGTAAGAGTTCCAGCACTCGATCACTTTCAGAATGGTGATCGTGATCAAAGTCGGCTTCGAGATCGGAATCATCACCTTAAACAGATATTTCAAGTCGGAAGTCCCGTCCACCTTGGCCGCATAGTAAAGGCTGTCCGGTATCTGCTCGAAATTTTCCTTCAACAGATAAATATAGAAGACTGAGGTGACAGAGGGAAGGATCAACCCCGGAAACGTATTGCGCATCTCCAGATTTGTGATCGTGACGAAATTGGTGATGATCACCAGTTCACTGGGAATCATCATCAGGGAAAGGAACAGCACGAACAGTACATTTTTTCCCCGGAAGTCGAGTCTTGCGAAGGCGAAAGCCGCCAGCGTGATCACCGCCAGCATCAATGCCGTCGTCACCACGGTAAAGATCGTTGTATTGAGCAGATAGCGGCCCAGCGGCACCGCCGTAAACGCATCCGCGTAATTCTGCAGCGTAGGCGACAGGGTAAAAAACTTCGGAATGCTCTCCGCATTATAGGCGCTGTAACTCTTGACGGAAGTTAAGAGCATCCAGTAAAAAGGAAACAGCACGATCACCGCCCAGACTGCCAGCAGGAAATACGTGACCGCGTTCGCCGTGATCCTGCGGGCTTTGGCCGCCTTCTCTATTCTAATATAGTCTCTGCCACTGCTCATATTGCTATAGTTTCTGCCACCACTCATATCGGGATTCTCCTCGTCTTCTGATACAGTCTTACTCTCATCCGCCCTGCTTTCTCAATCTGTTTATCTGCCCTGCAGATGATTTCGATTCCTGTTGCTGACCAGCAGATTGATACATGTGATCGTCAGCACGATTGCAAACAGCAGGATCGCCGCCGCGGACGCGTAGGAAGGATATCCGCCGCTGTCTCCGTAAAGCATATCGTAGACGTATCCCACGATCGTATTCATCTCCGCGGCATTTAAATCCGTCCCAAACAGCGCCACCACGTCGCTGTACGCCTTGAATGCCCCGATAAAGCCCGTGATGACCAGGTAAAAGATCATTGGAGAGATCATCGGCAGCGTGATCCGCATAAAGATCCGGAGCGCCGGAGTACCGTCCACTCTGGCCGCCTGATAAAGCTGCGGGTTTACCGAAGCCAGCGCGCTGGTCAGAATCAGGATCTTAAAGGGCATTACCACCCAGATCGTATACAGGCACAAAACAAACATCTTCGCCCAGTACGGCCCGTCGATAAAATCAACGGAACTGCCGCCGAACCATGCAAGCAGCAGATTGATCAGCCCGTCCGAGTAGGCCGTCTTTTTAAACAAGATCATAAACACCAGCCCCACCGCCAGCGTATTCGTCACATAAGGCAGGAAATAGATCGTCTGGAACAAATTTCGCAGCGGTCTGATGGCATTAAGCCCTACAGAAATCAACAGCGCGATCACGGTAGAAAGCGGCACCGTGATGATCACCAGCAGAAATGTATTCCGGACTGCCTGCAGGAAATAAGGATCATGCAGCACATAAGAATAATTGTAAGCGCCGATCCCGAAATGCGTCTGGGATGCAGAATTGTACCCCTCCTCGAAGGAATAGACGAAAACATCGATCAGGGGGTATACCATAAACACCCCCAGAAAAAGAATCGCCGGCAAAAGATACAGCCATCCCTTAAGGCCGCTGTCCCTCCATCTCTTCTTCATCTCTTCCGCACTCCTTTCCGGAAAATCATGACACTGTCCCTATGCGATACAGCTCATGATTCCGTCATCCATAACAACATATCATTACATCACTCTGTTATCTCACCATAGAGCCGTTCCTCTGTCTCCTTACGGAAAAGAAACACCTTCTGTGGCTTTAAGGAAAATCTTACTGTACCATCCTTTGCATCCACCCGGTTCTCCGCACTGATTATCGAACGGACCGTCGGATTTAAGGATGCTTCGTGCCTGGAGACCACGCTGATATCGCGCCCCATCACCTCCACGCTGCCAAATTCACAGCTAAGGCTGCCCGTCTCGCAGAGTACAAAGCCCTCTGGCCGCACGCCCACATAAACCTCCTGATCTGCAATGCCCGAAACGCCAAGCACGGCATCCTCTCCCAGATACAGCCTGCCGCCCCTGCACTGCCCGGCAAACACATTGATCGGCGGCGTGCCAAGGAACCTGGCCACAAACAGATTTGCCGGATCGTCATAGACTGCCTGCGGCTTCCCGATCTGCTGTACCACTCCTTCTTTCATCACCACAATCCTGTCGGAAATGCTCATGGCCTCCTCCTGATCATGGGTCACAAAAACGGTGGTAATACCGGTCTCCCTCTGAATCCTTCTGATCTCTTCCCTCGTCTGAAGGCGCAGACGGGCGTCCAGATTCGATAAAGGTTCATCCAGCAACAGCACACCGGGCATTTTCACCAGCGCCCGGGCGATAGCCACCCGCTGCTGCTGCCCGCCGGAAAGCTCCCCGGGCTTGCGGTCCATCAACTCATCTATCTGTACAAGCCTGGCCGCCTCATTTGCCTTCGATAACATGACAGCCTTCGACAGCCTGTCTTTTCCTTTCAGGTTCTGCAGCGGAAACAGGATATTCTGCTGCACCGTAAGATGCGGATACAGCGCATAATTCTGAAACACCAGCCCCACGCCCCTGTTCTCCGGCGGCAGGTCGGTGATATCGTCCTCCCCGAAAAAGATCCGCCCGGCAGTCGGCTTCAAAAGGCCGCTGATCAGATTGAGCGCAGTGCTCTTACCGCAGCCGGAAGGCCCCAAAAGCCCCACCAGCTCCCCGTCCGGGATCTCAAA
>CAMWLJ010000200.1 GCA_947175055.1 uncultured Lachnospiraceae bacterium
ATACCGGAAAACATAGCAAACCCGCCGCCGATGCATTCTGCCAGGGCAAAATCCATCTGAATAATGGAAAAGCAAAGCAGCACCTCTCCGAAAGTGTATCCTTTCACATGCCCGAACCGTGACAGCATGAAGTATACGCCCAATATTCCGTTGAATGAGACGAGAAACCGCCCCGTCACCATTAGGAAAAAGGAGACCTTGTACTGCATCGTGCTGCGCAGCGCAATCGCAATATAATGAAAATACAATCTTACAGCATCTTTTAATTTAGTATACATGCCGCTCCTCTCTACAGTCTGACCTGAAAATATACCCCGCACCGGTGGAAACTTTTTCTTTCTGTACAGAGTTTACCGCTCATCCGCCCTGCACCACGACCTTCCGCTCGGCTGCGCGGCACAATGCTTTTCCCAACGCAAGCAGCGTTACGAACCAGAAACACTGTAAACCGATCCCCCGCAGCATCTCTGCCCCCGACAGGTCGCCACTGTAAATACGAAGCGGCACATTAAACATGCCTGCAAAAGGAAGCAGCTCCAGAAACCTCCTGACACCGCCCGGCATGAACGGCAGCGGAATGATCGCTCCGGAAAGAAATTCTACCATAGAAGTAAACATCATCCGCAGACCCTGAGGCGATATTGTAAAAAAAGCCAAAATATAGGTAAACATACAAAACGCCACCGTCACGCCCAGCCCCAAAAAGAGGGTGATAACAAACAGAACAAAATACTGCGGTCCGGCCGGCAATGTCATGCGAAAAGGTCCAGGCAGTAGAAATGCCACCATTAACAGCGGAATAGAGCGCAGCGCAGCCATCGAGATCCGGCTGGCCACCGTCCTGGCGAACCACATATTATAGATAGAAACCGGACGGCACAGTTCATAAGCGATACCGCCGTCCATAATGCTGTCAAAGACTTCTCCGTCTGTCTGCCAGGTGCTGAACGCAGAGAAGAATGCCTCCCGCAGCCATATATAAGAGACTGTTGCGGAAAAGGCCATCGGATAGGCCGACGGATCCGCCTGCTGAAAAGCCCGAAATGTCAGGCATTCTATAAGTCCCCACAGAATCTGGGTGACCACACCGCTTAATGCCGCCGCACGATACTGCAGTCCCATGTTGAATCGCAGTCGAAAAAAGGAAAAGTACTTTCCATATTCTCTCATAGTCTCTCCCTCCTACACGATATCCAGTTTGTGATAAAGAGCCGCAACGATTCGCTCAAGGCTTTCATCGCTCCGGCCCGGTTCACAGCCTGCAGACGCGATCTGTCCACTCCGCCCGGCCGGCAGGTCATGAATTACCGTCTGTTCGGCCTGTCCGGAATATCCTGCGTCTGCCGTCCCATGTTCCGCCGCCAGCTCCCGCATGTCCTCCAGCGTGCCGTCCAGCAGTACCCGCCCTCTGCCGATCAGGATAATGCGTCTCGTCAGTGCCTCGATGTCCTGCATGTCATGTGTGGTCAGAATAACCGTTGTTTTATGCGTCTGATTTAAACGAAGAATAAACTCCCGTACCGCCAGTTTGGACACTGCATCCAACCCGATCGTCGGTTCATCCAGAAAAAGGATCCTGGGCGAATGCAGAAGTGAGGCCGCGATCTCACAGCGCATCCTCTGTCCGAGAGACAATTGGCGCACAGGCATTTTCAACAGCTCCTGCAGATGCAGAAGCTGCGTTAATTCTTCCATATTATTCCGATATTCCTGGGGAGAGATCGAATAGATATCCTTTAAGAGTGCAAAGGAATCGATCACCGGAACATCCCACCAGAGCTGTGAGCGCTGACCGAATACCACTCCGATCCGCCGCACATGCTCCTTCCGATGCTTCCACGGTATCCGTCCATCCACAAGACAGCTGCCGCTTTCCGGCGTTAAGATTCCGCTCAGAATTTTGATCGTAGAACTTTTGCCTGCCCCGTTAGGCCCGATGTAACCCACCATCTCTCCGTCTTCGATGGTAAAACTCACATCCGACAACGCATGGATAGTCTCCACCTCCCGCCGGAACAGCGCTTTACAAGCCTCTTTCATGCCTGCATTTCTTTTTGCAACCTTGTACGATTTAAATACATGCTCCATCGTAATCATTGTGCTTCCTCCTGGTAGTAATATTTACCCTCATTGTTCCATGAAAATATCTTGCCAAGCAGGTCTTCCCTCTCCGGTCACAGCCGGAGATCACCGTCTATCCCATATACGCCAGCCACAGCCACGAAACCGGGAAGATCAGCGCCAGCGCAGGCACCAGATCCAGCACCGGCGGGTTCTTTAACTTCGTCATCCGCAGTGCGTTGACGATCAGGATCATCCCGCCGCAGGACGAGAAATCACCGATCATCTCCGGCGTCACATAAGGCATCAGTATCTTCGATAAAAAGTAAAACCCGAACAGCACGATCCCCAGCGGAACAGCGATCAAAAGCTGCATCCATCCCGCGCCCGCCGCCGCAAAGAATACCGCCGCCAGAAGATCCATCACTGCCTTGATCATCAACAGAGTAGTATCCCCCGACAGTCCCAGATCCATGGCTCCCAGAATACCCGATGTGCTGACGCAGTACAAGGTAAATCCGGTCATCAGCGTTCCCGCATCGAACCCGGACTTACCGCCCGCCAGCTTCTCCGGCAGAGCAGCTACACGCTCGTCCAGCCGCAGGAAATGCCCGATCGTTCCGCCGATCAGGAAGGCGATGACCACCGCCGAGAAACTGGTTGTCCGCTCGATCAGCCGGATACCCAGCACCAATGTGACGATCGCAAAATATATCATGGAATTTTCCTGTAACTTCTCCGGCACATATTTCTTCAACAGACAGCCAATCACCGTGCCCAGGATCAGCGCACTCATATTCACTAATAATATATGCATAACTTCTTACACCCTTCCTTCCCTTCTTAACTTTTACCTGTATTTTCGCCATTACCAGGTCACATCCATTACAAAACCCGCTATGTCCTACAGGCACAGCGGGTCTTATTCTTTAAGTCAAACATGTAAAACATATTCTATTGAGTCAATACTCATCAAAAATCCCGCGCCGAACGCCGGCAGAAAATAACAACCTCA
>CAMWLJ010000201.1 GCA_947175055.1 uncultured Lachnospiraceae bacterium
GGTAAACATGGATTTACAGAACAAAAAACAGCTGGAACAGTATTTAATACAGCAGTTCGAGTGGTTTCACAGACATCCGGAACTTTCTTATGAAGAAGTGGAGACTACGGTAAAGATACGGGAGCTACTCACAGAGGCGGGAATCGAGATACTGCCTTATCCGCTTGCCACGGGACTGGTGGCAGTGGTGCGTGGCACACAGGCGTCCCCGGATGGACAGGAGAGGACGCTTGCGCTTCGCTGTGATATAGACGCCCTTCCCATTGTGGAGGAGGCGGAGATTCCGTATGCTTCTGAAAGCAGAGGGAAGATGCATGCCTGCGGACATGACCTGCATATCACGGCCGGAATCGGGGCAGCGATCCTATTACAGGCGTGCAGGGAACGATTGTGCGGAACGGTGAAATTTATCTTTCAGCCCGGGGAGGAGGATGCCCGCGGTGCCATGAAGATACTGGAAACGGATGTAATGGAAGATGTGGAGCGCATCTGGGGATTTCACGCAGATCCTACGAATGCGGAAGGTGTAGTCGGCATTCGGGAAGGCTATGTGACTGCGGCGGTGGATCGGTTTTTGATTCGTGTGAAAGGGATCGGCTGTCATGGCGCTCATCCCGACGACGGCATTGATCCGATCCCGGTCGCAGCTGCCATCATACAGGGACTGCATACGATCGTGGGACGCAATGTGAACGCCTTTCACCCGGCGTTACTTAGTGTGACCAGAGTGCAGGCCGGGACAACCTGGAATGTGATCCCTGCGCTGGCAGAGCTGGAGGGAACGGTGCGGACGATGCAGAGGGAAGACCGGGTCTTATATGAGCGGAGAGTGCGGGAGACGGTGGAAGGAATTGCCGCGGCTTATGGTGCGAAGACAGAGATCGTCTGGATCGACAGTGCACCGGCTACTTATAATGACGGTAAGATGGCGCAGCTTTGTGAGAAGGTTGCGCAGCGCCAGGGCATGCGGACAGTGCCGGAGGAGATGTCCCTGGGCGGGGATGATTTCTCTTATTACATGGAGGAAGAAACGGCGGGTAGGCAGATACCGGGCTGCTACTTGAAAATTGGAACAGGTGTGGGGCATCCGATCCATCATCCGGCATTCTGTGTGAAAAGGAGTGTGATCCTGCCGGCGGCGGAATTATTGGCCAAGGTACTGGAAGAGGATCTGAAACAGTGAGACTTGATAGTATGATCTGAAATGGTCTGGCCGGGGTTTCGCATTGAATGCGTGGCCCCGGCCAAAGTGTTTATATAGTTAACGACTGAGAAATTCCGTTTACTATAATTTAAACTTACCTACTTCACTGTTTAATCTGTCCACAATTTCCAGATTGAAATCGGATTCTTTTCCGATGTCTCTTACGTGGTCTGCCAATCTTACGGCGGTTTCCGCTACATTTGTTACTCCAGCCGCACTTTCGCTTACGGCTGTTTTTACATCCCCCAGAGCCATTTTAATTTCGTTCATATTCGACTTCAACTGCTCGTTCTCCGCAGCAAAGCGCTGCATCATCTCATTCATGTTTCCTACATTGTTTTGATAGCTTTCGCTGGTTTCCAGCAGCTTTTCATAGCCGCCCAGCGCTGTTTCATTCATAAATGTAATCATTTCCTGCGCTTCGGCCGCCAGTTCGTCTACCGTCTGGATCACCTCAGCGGTTACTTTCTGAATCTCTGTTGCAGATGCGGCGGAATTGGAGGCCAGCTTTCCGATCTGGTCTGCGACTACCACAAATCCTCTTCCTGATTCTCCTGCCCGCGCAGCTTCGATACTTGCATTTAATGCTAACAGGTTCGTTTCTTCGGTGATGGTGATAATGTTCTTTGTAAGTTCCCTGATTTTCTCTACATCCTTGGATTTCTCGATTTTCTGGTGAACTGTTGCTGCCATGTTGGCAGCCTGAAGCATTGCATCCTGTTTCTCGGTCACTGCCCGATTATATACTTCCGAAGCGCTTTTCATGATTCTGTCAGAAGAAACGCTTCCATTTACGGCTTGTTCATAAATATTCTCTATCGACTCAAATATCTGCCTGATAGATTCATTTACCTGAGACAGCGAAGCGCTGGACTCTTCCATTGCGGCGCTCATCTCTTCCATCGAAGCGGAAACGTCGGCAATCTCTGAATTGCCATGTTCCAGCTTGCTTGACACCTTATGGGAGGAATCTTTTAAATATTCTGCATTTTGGGATATGTTCAGCATAATTTCACGTATATGCTGAAGCAGCCCGTTGACATTCTCCGCGATCACTTCCATTTCGTCTCCGGTATGGACATCCAGAGTCTGCGTCAAGTCGCCTTCATTATGTACCAGATCATAGATTTTACCGTCAACTTTATGCAGTGTTCTGATCACTTGTCCTACTGTAACATTGAGGATGAACAGGGCAATGGCCAGGCAGATCAACGAAATCTGTATTACGCGTCCAAGAGCCTTAGACAAGCGTTCCACAACTCCGGCAGCATTGTAATCGCAGCCCACAATGCTGACAACTTCTCCGCTGCTGTCAATAAGGGGCATATATGCCGAAATCAGATCGCCGTCTACGGTAGAATCGATATAATCCTGCACATACATTTCCCCGTCGAAAACAGATTTCAATTCCTGATACGACGTCTCGAAAACGGTGCCGTATTGATTACCGTCTCCTGTACTGTCCGCGTCAATTCCGTAGTATACTTTATCGCCATCCGTATATAAAGTATACAAATATTCAATTCCACAATCCTGCATAACGCCAAGCATGATTTCCAGCAGAGCGTTATACGCTTCGCTTCCTTTTGACTCTGCTGATAGCCGGGCTACTTGTTCCGCATCAATTACTTTTGTGGAAATAGTTGCCGCCATCTGTGCTTCTTCAACACCCATGGCAATCAGTCCTTCTTCAATACGTTGATAAGAGGTTGTACCCATTACCAGACACAATAAAATGATTACCATGCTTGCAGGGAACAGAATTTTAGCCCGAATACCAATGCCTCTTGTTTTTCCTTTTTTCATTTCAGCGTCCTCACATCTGTATTTTTAATTTCCAATTTACTATTATAGCAGAAAAT
>CAMWLJ010000202.1 GCA_947175055.1 uncultured Lachnospiraceae bacterium
GGATTTGCGATAGTTGGTTGATTTCAAAACACAACTGGTCAGAAATCCTTTCTGAGGTCTTAATATGAATAGCGGCAGAGTGTTCTCCCTGCCGCCTTTTTACTTATGTAAAGATAATTTCCTTTTCTACAATTTTCTTTGCACATGCCCGTATGTTATTCATTCTCTGCACCCACTCTAAGGCGTTTTCCGACTTTAACTGGTTTTCAAATTCTTATTTATCAGGGAGCTGAAAATCCCTGACGAAAGGAAAGGCGCACTCGCTAAAACCGAATGCCGTTACCCTTGACCGTTTACCCGACACAGTAGGTAGGCGGTCTTTTATTTTGCGAAAAAGCAGGTCAAACACGATAGACAAATCATGAGAGGAATTGGAGAAAGAGTGCGCCGAGGCCAAGGCTTATGTAAAGACTTTATTTATGTTAAGAAATGCCGGCCCGTCCCAGTGTTTTCAATGATCCGGGCCTGGATTTCTTTACATAAAATAAAAATCATGTATCATACTTATCCAAACCAATTTAAGGAGGTAACGATAAATATGGTAACTGATTTCGAAAAGCTGGATGCCCTGCGGATATGGATGAGATCCAAGGGTCTTTCACAGTTCAATGAAGAGGCAGGAAACATCTATTGCGATGAGGTTTTCGGGACTCATCTGATGCCTAAAAGGCCGCTAGTATCATTCCGTATAAAACTCAGGGCAGTACGGATGCTTATCTCTTATCAGAAAAATGGAGATTTCGAGTTCCGCTGTCCAGGAGTCGAATACAGCCTTGACGGGGCCATTGGCATGGAGGCGGCGAGGTACCTGGATTATTGCAAAACAGAACTGATGCTGGCGGAAAAGACAGTTGAGAACAAGCGGCTGTACCTGTATCACTTTTGCAGGTATATGAAGGTGAACGGCCTCAGCTATGAAGACCTTTCGATTGAGGCAGTGGAGACATTTTTCTCTTCCATGAATTACACACTGTCCTCACGTCATAATGCAGCCTGCAGTATCAGGCTTTTCCTTGCTTATGCATATGATGACGGGAAAGCCTGTAAGGACTGCTCTGTATATATACTTCCGGATAATTACAGGAAAGACTGCAGGCTTCCGACCACCTATGAAGAGGATGAGATACGCAGGATGCTTGCCTGTGTGGAACGGGCTTCCGCCATGGGGCGCAGGGACTACCTGATACTGCTCCTTGCAGCTGAGTACGGATGGCGTGCTAAGGATATCACAAAGTTCTCTTTTGATGACATTGACTGGGACAATAACGTGATCCGTTTCGAACAACATAAAACCGGATATGGGGTGGAATTCCCACTGTTATCCACAGTAGGCAACGCAATCATCGATTACCTGAAGCACGCGCGGCCCAAAACAGATGCTCCGGAGGTGATCGTTTCCATGGAGAATGCCAATAAGGGAAAGCCGCTGTCTTCCCCCACAGTGCATTCCATAGTTACGAAATACATGAAACGCGCCGGGATCCGGAACTGGCAGGATAAGAAGCACGGGCCCCATGCGCTGCGTCACAGCCTGGCGACAAACCTCCTGAAGCAGAATGTCACCATGCCGGTCATCAGTACGGTCATGGGCCACCAGCGGACTTCCACTACCAGCATCTACTTATCCGTGGATTATGAAAAACTCAGGCAGTGTGCGCTGCCGATGCCCGCACTCCATTCTCCCTTCTACGGAAAGGAGGGCGGCAATGGCAAGGTGTGAGTTCTCTTCTGTATTTGCTGACGAAATACGGAACTATATATCTGACAGGAACGCTGCAGGGTTCGATGGGGAGCACGCCAGAACTGGGCATCAGGAAACAGGATGTGGACCTTGACAAAGGGATCCTCCTGTTAAATGAGACGAAAAACAATAAGCAGAGATATGTCGTCATGGGCGATGACCTGAGACAGCTGATGAATGCTTACGCCGACAAATGTTTTTATCTCCTGGGGATAAGGACTACATTTTCACCAATGCAAACGGCGGCAGGATGTCGAAAGATACGGTCTATGAAAAACACAGGGAATTCCTGTACAGGGCAGGCATCCCATATACAGGGTATGGGAATGGCCCAAGGCTGCATGACTGGCGCCATCATATGGCGGTCTATTCCTTTAAGCAGATGACTGATTCGGGGCTGGATATGTATGTGGCGCTTCCAATCCTTTCAGCATACCTTGGCTATAAGACAATCTTCGCGACTGAAAAATATGTAAGGCTCACGCTGCAGCTGTTCCCATACATGGAAGAGAAGTTCCGCCCTGTGGTCGAGCGGATATTTGGGGGTGCAGCAGATGAAGACAACTGATTTTGCCACACATATGACCCAGTACTTTACCAGATACCTGGTGAATGAAAAAGGGAGTTCCCCACAGACAGTCGATTCGTATCGGTATGCATTCCTCCTGTACTTCGAATATATGGAATCCCGTTGCGGGATCAGGCCCGAAAAACTGACAGTCAGTGATTACACCAGGGAGTCCATCCTCGGTTTCCTGGAATGGCTGGAGGAAGAGAGGCATAACAGCCCCGTGACCCGCAACTACAGGCTGGCTGCAATGAAAGGCTTTGTGCATTACCTGAAGTATGAATTTCCGGATTACATGGAGGAATATCAGTGGATACTGGGAATCCCGTAAAAAAAACGGGGCAGAAAGAAATATCTTACCTGAAGACAGACGGGGTGGAACTGCTGGTCTCGTAGATAGACAGGGACAGGTCAAATGGTCTGAGGGATTATGTAATCATCCTTCTGCCTGAAGATGCCGCCTGGGATACCAACGCCAATCTGAAAGAATGGCTTAAAAGCTTTAACAAACGGTGAAATTTTATGTAAAGAAATCCAGATCCGGATCATTGAAAACACTGGGACGGGCCGGCATTTCTTAACATAAATAAAGTCTTTACATAAGAAAGCCAAAGTGGAGCAGTACCAGCACCGGGGCCGGCGGTACGAGAATCGCATCCTGATTTTTTTCAAAATTTCCGCACGCTGTCCTTGATAAACCGAACAAAAAGGTACAGTTGAGATACAGCGGCCTGT
>CAMWLJ010000203.1 GCA_947175055.1 uncultured Lachnospiraceae bacterium
GATATGGCGCAGGGACGCGGCTGTGCGGCAGTGGCGACAGAATATCTGGAAGGGATTGGGTATGACTTGAGCGGCGACTCCGAGATCATTCGGATCACGATTGACGAATTGAATGATATCTATGCGCAGCTGCATGAAAAGTATCCGGATAAGGAAGTGTATCGTCCGAGTACGAGTTCCATGTCCCAGTTCTCCAATGTGGACTCCCTGGGCGGCAGTGTGTTCGGCGTTCTGTTGGATAACGGTAAGGAACTGAAGGTAGAGAATCTGTTTACCAGTGATTTCTATATGGATTACTGCAAACGCATATACGACTATAACCAGAAGGGATATATCAGTCAGGATGCGGCGACAGATACGACGGCAGCAACGGAACTCGTGAAGGCAGGCACGCTGATCAGCTATACTACAGGTGGTAAACCGGGTATCAAGGCGCAGGAGACGAACCTTTGTGGCCGCGATATGACGATCTTCCAGACCATGGATAACTATGTATCATCCACATCAGTGGCAAGTTTTCCCTGGGCTATTCCGATCACGGCAGCCAATCCGGAAGCAGCCATGAAGTATTTGAATGAGCTGTACACCAATGCGGATCTGGCTAATGTTCTTGCATGGGGAATCGAAGGCGAACACTACAAGGTCGGCGAAGATGGTCTGGCTGACTTTGCAGACGGCGTTGACGCTTCCACTTCCGGCTGGAATCATTCCATGGGATGGCTGATGCCGAACCAGTTCCTGACCCATATCTGGGTAGGAAATTCGCCGACTCTGTGGGAGGAGATGAAGGAATTCAACGACTCCGCAGTTGTATCGGCAGCCAGCGGGTTTACCTTCGATACCACCAACGTGGCAAATGAAGTGACGGCGGTACAGAACGTATACAATGAATACCAGACCAGCGTAGAGTATGGTTTTGTAGAGCCGGAAGCAGGCATTGCGGAGATGAATGAGAAGATGATGTCTGCAGGTCTGCAGAAGATCATTGATGAGAAGCAGACACAGCTCGACGCATGGGCTGCAACGAAATAATCACACGGCAGATCATGGAACGGCCGGGGCAGGAAAAATGGGACAGTACGTTTTCCCGTCCCGGCACTTTTATACCCTTAAGGGGTCTGCCGCCATGTAGTAGAAAGGAGATTTGGGGATATGTCAAGAGCAAAGACAGCGTCCGTGGCAGGCGGGGGTGCGAAGAAAATGACGCTGAGAAGATTTATGCGGTTCATACCGATCTATCTGTTAATGCTTCCCGGCCTGATCTATCTGTTTATCAACAATTATATGCCGCTTCCCGGTCTGATGGTGGCTTTCAAAAAGTACAATGCCGGATTGGGGATCTATAAGAGTCCGTGGGTCGGTTTTCAGAATTTTACCTACCTGTTTACCACGGATGACGCGTGGGTGATCACCAGAAATACGATTGGCTATAATCTGGCCTTTATCGTAGTCAATACGGTGATGGCGATCGCGGTGGCCATTATTTTAAGTGAACTGACCGGGAGGATCAAGAAATTCTATCAGAGTGCGATCCTTCTGCCGAATCTGATCTCGTCGGTCATCATCGGTTACCTGGTGTTTGCATTTTTCAGTGTGGAGAACGGCTTTGTCAATAACAGCATTCTGAGTCTGTTTGGTAAAGAGGCGGTAAGCTGGTATTCGGAGGCAAAGTACTGGCCTTTTATCCTGATCTTTGTGAGCGCATGGAAATCGGTTGGGTACAACTGTATCGTCTATCTTGCAACGTTGATGGGATTTGACCGTTCCTTCTATGAATCGGCGCAGATTGACGGAGCGACCAAATGGCAGCAGATCAGGTTCATCACACTGCCGCTTTTGAAACCAACGATCATCATGCTGACCCTGATGGCGATCGGCCGCATCTTCTATTCGGATTTCGGACTGTTCTATCAGGTGCCGATGAACCAGGGTGCGTTGTATTCGACCACGAATACCATCGATACTTATGTGTACAGAGGACTGCTCCAGATGGGTAATATTTCCATGTCGGCAGCGGCAGGTGTCTATCAGTCTATCGTCGGCTTCGTCCTTGTGCTGGTGGCAAATCTGGTAGTGAGGCGGGTCGATAAAGACAGTGCATTGATATAGGAGGGGATTATGAAGACGCGTGAAGATAAGATTTTTAACTGCATAGGGCATATCGTAATGGTGCTTTTATCGCTTATGGCGCTTATTCCGATCATTCTGATGTTCGTTTCCTCTCTTACGGATAATGCGACGCTGATTCAGAATGGTTATTCTTTCCTGCCGGAGAAGTGGAGCGCTTATGCATATGAATGGGTGTTTACTTCTAACAGTTCCACGATCCTGAGAGCATATGGTATTTCCATTATTTTGACGATCATCGGAACCACCTGCAGCGTATTGATCACCATGTGCCTTGCCTATGGACTGTCCAAGAAAGGACTGCCCGGACGGCAGGTGATCACATTCCTGGTATTCTTTACCATGTTGTTTAACGGCGGACTGGTGCCCACTTATATCAATTACACGACGGTGTTCCATATCAAGGATACTTTCTTTGGGTTGTTGATCCCGTCTCTGCTGATGAGTGCATTTAATGTGCTGTTGATGAAGAGTTATTTTGCGACAGGGGTGCCGGAAGAGATTCTGGAGGCAGCGTATATCGACGGAGCCAGTGAGCTGACTACGATGTGGAAGGTTGCAGTTCCGCTTTCCAAGCCGATTATCACGACGATCGCGATGTTCTCGGGTATCGCATATTGGAATGACTGGAACAATGGTTACATCTATCTGGTAAAAAGAACAGACCTGTTCAGTATCCAGAACCTGCTGAACAGACTGATGCAGAATATACAGGCACTGACTACGAATGCGTCAAACATTGGCAACGCAGGGGAGGGCCTGGCGCAGATCCCGTCCGCTACAGTGCGTATGGCGATGGCTGCTATGGGCATCCTGCCCATCATCATTGTCTATCCTTTTATTCAGAAGAATTTCGTCAAGGGCATTACGCTTGGCGGTGTAAAGGGGTAGAGAAAGTATTGC
>CAMWLJ010000204.1 GCA_947175055.1 uncultured Lachnospiraceae bacterium
AGAACACTGATCAACAATATGGTGGTCGGTGTTACGTCCGGTTATGAGAAGAAGCTGGAAGTAAACGGTGTTGGTTACAGGGCATCCAAGTCCGGCAAGGTCCTGACACTGAACCTGGGTTATTCTCATCCGGTTGAGATGACGGATCCCGAGGGGATCGAGACTGTCATGGAAGGACAGAACGTCATCATCGTCAAAGGTATTGATAAAGAAAAAGTTGGTCAATTTGCGGCTGAGATCAGAGATAAGAGAAGACCGGAGCCTTATAAAGGTAAAGGTATTAAGTATGCTGATGAGACAATTAGACGTAAAGTTGGTAAGACTGGTAAGAAATAATCGAAAGGAGCATGGGTAAAAATGGTTAAGAAAGAATCAAGACAAAAAGTTCGTGTAAAAAAACACAACAGAGTGCGTAACCGTTTCAGCGGCACGGCCGAGAGACCTCGCCTTTCTGTGTTTAGAAGCAACAATCATATGTATGCTCAGATTATTGACGATACAGTTGGAAATACTTTAGTTGCAGCTTCTACTCTTGAGAAAGATGTAAAAGCTGAACTGGAAAAGACCAATAACGTTGATGCAGCGGCATATTTAGGAACAGTAATCGCTAAGAGAGCAATTGAGAAAGGCATTAAGACGGTTGTCTTTGACAGAGGCGGCTTTATATACCAGGGTAAGATTGCAGCATTAGCTGACGCGGCCAGAGAAGCTGGCTTAGAATTCTAGGAAGGGAGAGGGAAATCACATGAGACGTACAATCATTGATGTAAGTCAGTTGGAATTGACTGAAAAAGTAGTAACGATCAAACGTGTTACTAAGGTTGTTAAAGGTGGTCGTAACATGCGTTTCACGGCACTGGTAGTAGTCGGTGACGGCAACGGCCATGTTGGTGCGGGCTTAGGTAAGGCAACTGAAATCCCTGAGGCAATTCGTAAAGGTAAGGAAGATGCGATCAAGAACCTGGTTCCCGTTGCATTGGATGAGAAGAACAGTATCACACATGATTTCATCGGGAAATTCGGTTCCGCTTCTGTTCTTTTGAAGAGAGCTCCGGAAGGTACCGGTATCATCGCAGGTGGTCCTGCACGTATCGTATGTGAACTTGCAGGGATCAAGAATATCCGTACGAAGTCTTTGGGCTCCAACAATAAGCAGAACGTTGTACTTGCTACAATCGCAGGTTTAAGCCAGTTGAAGACTCCTGAAGAAGTAGCTAAGAACCGTGGCAAGGCCGTGGATGAAGTCCGCGCCTAAGCTGCTGGAAGTTTTTTAGAAGATTTAGGAGGAAAAAGAGATGGCAGAAAAGAAGGTAACAGATAAGAAATTAAAAATTACTTTGGTGAAATCTACCATTGGCCAGGTGCCCAAGAGCAGAGCAACGATCGAAGCTATGGGGCTCCGTAAACTCAATCAGACAGTAGAACTGCCGGACAATGCGTCAACGAGAGGCCAGATCCAGAGAGTAAGACATATGGTAAAAGTAGAAGAAGTATAAAAGGAGGTGTCAGAATGGAATTATCAAATTTAAGACCCGCTGCCGGGTCAGTGCATAGTGATAATTTTAGAAGAGGCCGTGGACATGGTTCCGGCAACGGAAAGACAGCCGGCAAGGGACACAAAGGTCAGAAGGCTCGTTCCGGAGCACCGAGAGCAGGCTTCGAAGGTGGACAGATGCCATTGTACAGACGTCTTCCCAAGAGAGGATTTAAGTGCAGAAACTCTAAGGAGATCGTGGCAATCAATTTAAGCGCACTGGAAGTATTTGACAATGGCGCGACCGTCGATGTCGATGCATTGATCGAGAAGGGAATCGTTAAGCATCCGCGTGATGGCGTTAAGATTCTTGGAAACGGAGAACTTACCAAGAAGCTCGATGTGAAGGTAGGTGCCTTCAGTGCATCCGCTAAGGAAAAGATCGAGGCACTTGGTGGAACAGCAGAGGTGATTTAATGTTAACAACCTTAAAGAATGCGTTAAAAATCAAGGAAATCAGAAAGAAACTCGTGTTTACGTTTCTGATGTTAGTTGTGATCCGTTTCGGATCACAGCTGCCGGTTCCGGGTATCAATACAAGCTTTTTTGCGAACTGGTTTGAACAGCAGTCACAGTCAGGCGATGCTTTCAATTTACTTGATGCTTTTACAGGTGGGTCGTTCCTGCGTATGTCTATCCTGGCATTGAATATCACACCATATATCACATCTTCAATCATTATGCAGCTTATGACGATCGCGATTCCGAAACTGGAAGAGATGCAGCGAGACGGTGCCGACGGAAGGAAGAAGATCGCATCCATCACAAGATATGTGACAGTAGTCCTCGCACTGATCGAGTCCAGTGCCATGGCGATCGGTTTTGGCAGACAGGGTCTTTTGCAGACATACAATGCATTTAGTGTTATTACCGTCATCATGGCTTTGACGGCAGGAAGTGCATTCTTGATGTGGATCGGAGAACGGATCACGGAAAATGGTATTGGCAATGGTATTTCCATCGTGTTGACGATCAATATCCTGTCGCAAGTTCCGCAGGACATTACACAGCTTTTCCAGCAGTTTGTCATTGGCAGATCGATCGCCAAAGGTGCGGTAGCGGCGATCATCATCATTGCCGTTATCTTGCTGATGGTGGTCTTGGTCATTGTTTTGAACGATGGTGTGCGCAGGATTCCGGTTCAGTATGCCAAGAAGGTACAAGGCAGGAAGATGGTTGGCGGACAGACGACAAACCTTCCGCTTAAGGTAAATACGGCGGGTGTTATCCCGGTGATCTTTGCATCATCACTGTTGCAGATTCCGAGTATCATCACTTCGCTGTTCAACATCAATGGTTCAGGTGTTTGGGGCCATATCATGATGGGAATGAATTCCAATTATTGGTGTAATCCGGAACGTCCGGTTTATTCCATTGGTCTGGTTGTATATATTGCATTGGTCATTCTGTTTGCATATTTTTATACATCCATCACCTTCAATCCGATAGAGATTGCAGAGAATATGAAGAAACAGGG
>CAMWLJ010000205.1 GCA_947175055.1 uncultured Lachnospiraceae bacterium
TGATCACGGGCAATGCGCCGGGCAATGACATGCGTTTCTACTATGAGAGAGTGGAGGCCAGCCGGAACTTTGCCAACAAGGTGTGGAACGCTTCTCGCTTTATTATGATGAACATGGAGCAGACCCAGGAGAAGACCGGCGGCCGCGGATGGGAGGTTACTTATGAGGAGATCAGAGAAAGTCTGGAGCCTGCCGATAAGTGGATCTTGTCCAAGCTGAATACGCTGGTAAAGGATGTGACGGATAATATCGATCACTTTGAACTGGGCATTGCAGTACAGAAAGTGTATGATTTCATCTGGGATGAGTTCTGCGACTGGTATATCGAGATGGTGAAGCCCCGCCTGTACCAGCGGGAAGCGGAGGGGCAGGATGTTACATCTTCGGCTGATACCGGATTGGCAGAGGGCGGAAAGCAGGCCGGCGCGGATGGTGCAGGCCAGAGCCGGAATCAGGCGGGCGAGAGCAAGAACGCAGCGCTGTGGACGTTAAAACATGTGCTGATCGATGCGCTGAAACTGCTGCATCCGTATATGCCTTTTATCACGGAGGAGATCTTCTGCACGATCCAGAGTGAGGAAGAGTCCATCATGATCTCTGACTGGCCGGTCTATAAGGAAGAAAGAGACTATCAGGCGGAGGAGAAGGCTACGGAACTGATCAAGGAAGCAGTCCGCGGCATCCGCAATATCCGTACGCAGATGAACGTTGCGCCCAGCAGAAAGGCGGCGGTGTTCGTGGTAAGCGAGACGGAGGCGGTACGGAAGGTCTTCGAGGAAGGCCGGCTGTTCTTCGCTTCATTGGCAGGTGCTTCCGAGGTGACGGTGCAGGCAGACAGAAGCGGTATTGCCCAAGATGCGGTATCGGTGGTGATTCCCAATGCGGCTGTATATATTCCTTTTGCGGAGCTGGTGGATATCGGGCAGGAGATCGAGCGGCTTGAGAAAGAGGAAAAGAGGCTGCAGGGTGAGGTTGCCCGGGTCAATGGTATGCTTGGCAATGAGAAGTTTATGGCCAAGGCGCCGGAAGCGAAGGTTGCGGAGGAACGCGCGAAATTGGAGAAGTATACGCAGATGTTAGCACAGGTGCAGGAGAGACTGGGGCAGTTACGTTAGACAAGGAGATTCTTATTCACGGTGTCCTGGAGAAATAAGGACTGGAAAAGCACACGGATTTAGTGTAAAGTGGAGGTAGGATTATCACATATATCATATTAATATAGTAAGGAACTGTCTTGAAATAACTTATCAGACAGTTCCTAATGACAGAATGTGGGGTGGATTACGTGGGCGAGATAGAATTTTCACGGGAGCAGATGAATAAATTGAAAGGCGCCATGGTATGGGGCGACGAGGGTGAGGCCGTTTCGACAGAGGCTAAGAAGAAGGATTTCGGATGGGATCCCTGCGGTACGAATTTAGCCAGAGGCACGAGACTCCGGGTGGAGAAGGACGGTATGGCAGCATGGCTTTATCTTGCGCCGCCGGATGAAGGACAGGTATATACGAAAGACGAGCTGATCACCTATCTGCAGCGCAACGGTGTGACGCAGGGATACCATAGCTCCAACCTGTCGGGGATGATCAAGAAGAAGGTCTACGAGAGAGAGATCCTGGTGGCTAAAGGTAAGGAAGTACAGAAGGGAGAGGACGGCTGGTTCGAGTATCTTTTTACGCCGGAGGAGTATGCCGTTCCGAAAATCAGGGAAGACGGTACAGTTGATTATACGAGTATGAGTGCGCTTCATAATGTGCATAGCGGTGAGAAGGTAGCAGTCTATCATCATGCCAAACCGGGGGCAGACGGGTATACGGTGCGCGGTGTTGAGGTAAAGGCGAAGCCGCCCAAGGAACTGCCGCCTCTGAGAGGCAAAGGCGTGGAGCGTATCGGCGATGAATACTTTGCACAGACCGACGGTAAGATCGAAGCGAAAAACGGCAAGATCGATATCCAGAAGGTGCATGAGCTGGCCGGTGATGTGACACTGATCGTCGGAAGAGTGGAGTTCTTCGGAGATGTGGTCATTAACGGCAATGTGGAAAACGGCGTCGTTATCCGCGCCGGACGTAACATCGAGATTCACGGTACGTCGGGAAGCGCTACGCTGATCGCAGGGGGTGACGTGATCATCAGCCGTGGCATACAGGGCGGTGGCAGAATCGTTGCCAAGGGCAGTGTTTTTGCGGATTTTATAGAGAACACTACGGTGCAGGCCGGAGGAACCGTGTTGTCCAACACGATATTGAATGCCAATGTTTCCGCAGATGACAAGGTGATCACGACCGGAAAGAAAGGAGCCGTTATCGGCGGTTATGTACATGGATTTAAAGGAATCGAGGCGATGACTGCCGGCAGTGATGCGGAGGTTAAGACTGTCCTGCACAGCGGATATGAGATTCAATCCTATGAGCGTCTCTTGGAGATCAGGCGCAGGGAGGGAGAGATTAAGGAGAAGCTGTCGGAGCTGGTGGATAATATGACGGATGCGATGCGGGAAAAACGTATGGGAAGTACCGGTATTTCCATGGCGGCGGAGATCAGGATGGCCGAACGGGATAAGCAGAAGGAGCTGTATTTTGAGGAACTGGATAAGATCAGCCGGGAGAAGGAAACGCTGGAAGAGATGATGGAGAACAGTCAGGGTGCTTATATCAAGGTTGACGGTACGATGTACCGGAATGTGGTCATCTGCGTCAATGTGGAGCAGTTGACATTAAATCGGAACAACGGTTACATGAAGTATACTGCGGACAACGGCGTTCTGGAAGGAAACGTGATCATTCATTAATGGGGAAGTAGGTGCAGGTATGAACGAGCGGACATGTATCTATGAGGAAGCAGAACGCTATATTAACAGTATTCCGAAGTTCACCGGAAAGAGCAGTATGGAGGAGACAGTCAGATTCCTTAAGCATCTTGGTAATCCGGCCAAGGAACGCAAGATCATTCACGTGGCAGGCACAAACGGAAAAGGTTCCGTTTGTGCTTATTTGT
>CAMWLJ010000206.1 GCA_947175055.1 uncultured Lachnospiraceae bacterium
TTTTCCTGAGCTGACAGGAACATTCCAGCTCTCTGGTAGATACTCCGGATTCCCCCTCTCCGCCTCCAGCTTCGCCAGCTCCTCCATCGCCTTAAGCCCGGCAGGCGTACACGCCCACCCCAGCCCCAACACATTCGCGATCAAATTAGTCGCAATATACTCTCTGGCCGGATGTCCCTCCGGAATCCGTGGGAAAAGAAACCTGATAAAAGGCTGTATCCCTCGTGTCAGTTTGGCGATCAGCCCTGACTTCTGTGCAATCTCCATCAATCCGACCCACAACGCCATCACACCGATCATCGTAATGCAAAGCGATACTGCATCCCCGGCAGAATCCAACGCCGCATTGGTCACCTCCGCCATTCTTCCGGCCACCGCGCCATACACCACACCGATCATGATCATAAAAGCCCAGATATAGTTCAGCATACATCCACTATCCCTGTTTTAATTATAACAACTTATGAATCCTCTCAGCCTTTTATACTTCTATATCCCTAAAAAAATCCTGTCTCTGATATTGTCACTCAGTGCATCCCTGTCTCAGGATTCAGCCGCACCCGGATCACTTGTCCATCCAGTACATACTGGGAGAAGTTTGTCTCATCCCCGTTGCGTTCCATATCTTTCACCCACTTGTCAGCCTCGAAATGTCCCTCCTCCACACTCAGGAAATTCAATTGACTCGACTGTCTGGAAGACAAGTGGCTGTAACAGTGCTCGTCTTCCACTTTCGGCCTTCTGATGAAGTCAAAAGCTACCCCAGCGCCGCCCACGAAGAATTCATGTGCACCGGTCTGTATGAGCAGCGCCCGTCCCCTGATCTTAGTCTTATCTTTGCCCATCTCGTCTAAGGACTCCTGCGTATAACCCAGTCTCATTGTTTCCGTGTGCATGAAATGTGCTACTACATGATATTCCTCCAGCTTAATATAACGAATGGTCTCAAATTCTTCCTCAGCAACAGCATGAATCTTTCCCGTCTTTCTATAACGGATCAACAGCGGGATCATCCCCGCAATGGTCCGCATGGTAACCGCCATATCATGGTATTGTTCCAGCAGCCTTCCTTCTTCATCCAACGCATGTTCCGCTCCGAAACAGCATACGCCGATCGCTCCATAATTCGCCACAGCCAACAGCGCATTCATGGCATTCGCGGTCCCGCCAAGCGGTGATTCCGGGATAAAGAGCGGATTATCCTCTCTGTCATAGCGTTCGCAGACCCTAGTATACTCACGCCTGTTCTGACTGTAGATATCCGGCCCGATCAGATCAAGATGCGGTGCACCTGCCTTCCAGATATCCAGCACTCTCCCTACTGCCGCGCCGCTGTTATAGCATCTGCCCGGTTCTTCATAGCCGGTCTCCCCGATCATCACATTGGTGAGCATGGGCAGGTCATAGATTTGCTTTCCCGCCTGCGCAATGTTGTCAATATATCTCGCATGATGCCATGCAGAAAAGGCCTCATGGGAATGTCTGCCAAATTTTCTTTTCCAGGGAGACATCTCCCCCTCCCGCAAATCCTCCACGCCGCTGTCTTCCAGTCGGACACCTGTAAGGCACTCCGGCACCTCCTTCTGATACTCTGCCAGCACATACTCCGAATAATCCATATCCGTGTTGGCATACCCCATCTCGTTCTCGATCTGTACCGCAACCACCGTACGTTCAGCCTTATCATATTCCTTTAAAAAGGCCATCAGCTTTTCAAACGCCATCCTGTCACGTTCCAGCGTCTCCATGCAGTGTGGTGACAGGGAAGCCACCGGCGCACCGTCCGGGCCTTTTGCCAGAAGATATTTGCCAGGGCTGCATTTGATATATTCTGGCGCATAATTCGGATGCCCGTTCTTACTGGCAGCAAACCACAAGACGATCAGTCTAAGCCCCGCCTGCCTCGCTTCGTCGATCAGGCCCCGCACCAGGCTCATATCATACCGTCCTGCTTCCGGTTCCAGGCGATACCAGTAAACCGGGGCCTCCAGGCAATTTCCGCCATACGTCTTGACCACCTTTATCGCCTTCTGAAGCAGCGGTGTTCCCGTGGATGAATTATGGGCCTGAACCCCCACCGGCATAAAAGGATTTCCTTTTTCGTCCTTCAAAAAGTCATTCTGCATTGTCTCTCTCCCTCCATCTAAAAGACAAACTCCTTGTAAATTCTGGCAAACTGCTCATGGTACTCGCAATTCTCAAAGCGAAAAGCCTCCGGCAGCTTCAGCATCTCATTCTCCGAATACGCTGCCAGCAGCGGTTTCAAAATATACTTCTGCTCCAGCGGATATAAAAGGGCTCTCTGACGGAATGCCAGGATATATCTGTCCTCTTTGCCGGCCTCCGTATATTCCCCGTCAAGCAACGCCTCCAGTCCCTTCATCGCCTGTCTCTCTGCTCGATGATGGTCCCATCTTACCCGGATCTTCTCTGCCAGCTGCATCCACGCCGAATCCTGTTGCGGATAGACCAATCCCATGAAACATGCATCCTTATAGGACCACAAGGTAAAGGAAACTGCATATTTCCGGAAAAGCCGGAAGGTCAGTTCGATCAGCGGAAGAGTATCTTCCATCCCATTGGTGGCGATCTCATACCCTGCTTCCCCGCACAAGATCGGCCGCTCAAACTCCTCCCGTATCCGGATCAGTCTCCGGAATACTTCCTCAAATTTCTCGGCGCGCTCCTTTCTGTCATAGTCCTTATCATAGAGATCCGCATACCATACCGTAGGATAATAGTGGAAGGTCAGCGCCGTCTGCTCATCCGCAATGCCCCTCAGACAGTCAAAATCCGAAGCAAAATGATCTCCCTCCACGAAAATGATATGCTCCTTGTCAACACTCCGCACGGCTTCTGTCACCTGCGCATAGAAGTCCGGCAGGAAATCACTCGCCTGTGCAGAAACAAATCCTGTGGCCATATCTTCCCCCTCACCGGTATCGATCCGGTCAGGTATGATAAAGGGTTCATTCAAAATATCAT
>CAMWLJ010000207.1 GCA_947175055.1 uncultured Lachnospiraceae bacterium
GGCTGTTAAGGGAGAGAACGGTACTCTGACATCTGCAGACCGCAGCTACATCCAGTCTGAGGTTCAGCAGCTGATGAGCGAGATCGACCGTGTACAGAGCACGACCACCTTCAATGAGCAGAGCCTGTTGGATGGTTCTTTTTCCAATAAGGGTCTTCAGGTTGGTGCAGAGTCCGGTCAGCATATCGGTATCACGATCAAGAACATGAATACCAACGAACTGATTGCAAATGCACTTGCTAAAGGTACGACATTTGGAACAGCCAATGTGGACGCTAATAGTACGGATACACAGGTTGGTGGTGGAGAGTATGCTGATGGAGCTACAAACACACTGAAATCTGATATGTTAGCGAAGTTCTATACATTTGACAGCGGCAAAGTAGTTGATACAGATGTTCAGGCTAAAGCAACCGGTAATGTTGTTGCAGCAACAGCTGGTATCAGCAAGACTGACGCTCCTACAGCAGCAGATTTTGCAGCGCTGAATGCATTTGCGAAGAGTGCGATTAAGGATGTATCTCAGCAGCGTTCCGATCTTGGTGCGATCCAGAACAGACTGGAGCACACGATCAGCAACCTGGATAACATCGTAGAGAATACCACTTCCGCAGAAGCTCAGATTCGCGATACAGATATCGCAACCGAGATGGTTAGATATGCGAATAACAACATTCTGCAGCAGGCAGGTACATCCATGCTGTCACAGGCTAATCAGTCTAACCAGTTGGCACTGTCCTTACTTGGCTAATACTGGTAGATCTGGTATTATTGTGAAAGTATTCAATATGGGTTGGCAT
The DNA here is from genome assembly GCA_947175055.1 of uncultured Lachnospiraceae bacterium. Lineage (GTDB taxonomy): Bacteria > Bacillota > Clostridia > Lachnospirales > Lachnospiraceae > UBA3282. Next base: position 801 of record CAMWLJ010000207.1, read on the forward strand.
ACGCCAACCCATATTTTATGATATAAGAAACTTCTACAGGCAGAATTCTTTTTCATGATATAGAGAATTGCTTTGGATCAAATGAGTTCGTACTGTTTTGTTCTGCCGGATAAAAAGTATGGTCGTGCAACAGGGCGGAAAGGAAAATGTAATGGAAACAATGGTCAGTATTATCATTCCTACCTACAATCGGGCAAATGTGATAAAGAGGGCGATCGACAGTGTCTTACGGCAGACATACGACTCCTATGAAGTAGTTGTTGTGGATGATGGTTCTACCGATGAGACCGAATCAGTGATAGCCGGCATTCAGGATGCGAGGATTCGGTATATAGCTTTGAAGGAAAACCAAGGGGTTGCGCATGCCAGGAATATAGGAATTCGGGAAGCCGGATATGACTACATTGCTTTTCTGGACAGCGATGATGAATGGCTGCCGGATAAATTGGAATTGCAGATGAGATTGTTTCAGAATTCTTCGGAAGATATCGGAATGGTATATTGTCGGATGGGCGGCCTGACTAGGGATGGGAAAGAAAGATTTGTGTGCCCTGCGCAGCATTTTTCGAGAGAATTGTTGGAAGGAGAGATGTTTCATTTTTTATTGCGACAGAATGTGATCGGAACCCCGACGGTGATCGTTCGCAAAGAGTGTCTGGAGCAGGCGGGAGGATATAAAGAAACAATACAATGCCTGGAGGATTGGGAATGGATTCTGCGTATAGCCGGGAGATGGAAGATTGGATTTGTTGATCAGGTACTGGTTGAAGTCCATAAAACGTCAGGCAGTGTTTCGACGAATACGACGTGGCATTTGATCGTAAGATGCTATCTGGTCTCACTGTATCGCCGGGAAATGACGGAGTCAGGGATCATAAATGACGTGCAGAATGAAATTCTGAATGTGGCCAGAGGGGTGGGCTTATTCGATGAGATCAGTGAGCTGCTTAATCGGGAGATTGAATTATAAAGAGCAGGAATACGTTAGAAATGGGGATAGCGCCAATGAGGATCTTATATGTATATGGAATGGCTGAGACGAAGGATATACCGATAACATTACGGAAAATGGGGTATAAAGTAGAAGAATACCCTAAAGTGCAGGAAAATTCTATTCTGAATGATGAGGAGACAGAGGCAATTGTCACTTACGTCAAAAGACATAGGATCACGCATTTAATGTCTATTCATCTGATTTATAATCTTGCTTTGGCTGCCTATAAGGCCGAGATCAAATATGTTTCTGTGATCTGGGATGCGCCTTATATCAAAATTTTTTCTCCGTTTGGCAGATTGACCAGTTCTTATTTCTCGGTGTTTGACAGATTGGATCAGGAAAGGTTTCGGAGTGCCGGAATACCACATACACTGTATCAGCCGCTGGCTGTCAATAAAAGTGATGTGCTCGCATGGAGCAGGAATGCCAGGAAAGTGCTGGCAGGAACATACATTAATGATATTTGCTTTGTGGGCAGCTTATATGAGGACAATCTGTTTGACGAGCGCGTAAAGAATATGCCGTCTGTTATTGTAGATTATTTTAACAGTATTTTTGAAGAGGCGGCATTTCGCTGGGACGGGGTCAACAGGGTTTATGGTAAGACAGGCAGGGATATTTTGCGCTATATGGAAATGATCAATCCGGAGTTCCATGTGGACAACAGGCTTGATATAGACGATACTTCCTTGTTTGAAATCAGTTATCTGGTAAGAAAGATCGCGAATATTGAGAGAGTGGCAGTATTAAGTACATTGGCGGAGGCTTACCATGTGGTACTGCATACCGTGAGCAAGGTTGAAGAAGGGCAGTTGGGCAATGTGGAAGTCAGGCTGCCGGTAAAGCCGGGAAAGGATGCGGCAGTGGTCTATGCCGGCAGCAAGATCAATCTGAACCTGTCACTGAAGGGGATTGAAGGCGGCACGCCGCAGAGAGTGATGGATGTCATGGGAGCAGGCGGTTTTGTCATGACAAATTATTGTGAGGAGACGGCAGAAATTTTTGAAGAGAATAAAGAGATCGTGATGTTTAAAACTCCGGAGGAACTGCTTGAGAAAGTAGAGTATTATTTACAGCATGACAAAGAGCGGGAGCAGATTGCACGTGCAGGACATGATAAAGTGTTGGATCATTATACTTATGAAAAGAAACTGGAGAAGTTATTGTCCTGGGTGGAAGGTGATTCA
>CAMWLJ010000208.1 GCA_947175055.1 uncultured Lachnospiraceae bacterium
GTGGGTGCTTGCACACAGAACACGGGCTGCAGAGTATTTTATGAGCGGAGCGCCCGCATAATGAAAAAACGAACATAGTTCGTTTAAATATGAGCCGCAAAGCGGCGTCGGCTGCGCAGCAGACGCTTTTATGAATGATGAGGGCTGAACTGTTACCTTTCAGGAATAGCCTGTCCGGTTTCTGGCTTGGGAAAGAGGAGATTAAGTTTATGGAAGGTGAGGCAAGAAGAAGTAAGATCGTGGAAATCTTACAGGAGGAGAGTGGACCGATTTCGGGAACCGAGTTGGCGAGGCGTACAGGAGTCAGCAGACAGGTGATCGTTACAGATATCGCACTGTTGCGTACTTCCTATCGGAACATCCTGTCTACGAACAGAGGATACCTCATCTATGAGCCGGTGCAGGCAAAGAAATTGTGCACAAGAGTGGTCAAGGTGAAACACGATACGGAGGATATTCTCCGGGAGCTTTACTGTATCGTGGACGCCGGGGGAAGTGTACTTAACGTGATCGTAGAACATGATATATATGGGCGGATCGTTGGAGAGCTGGTCATCCGCAGCCGGGCAGATGCAAGAAGGTTTATGCAGCGGGTCATAGCATATGGTACTAAGCCATTGACAGATCTGACAGAAGGAGTGCATTATCATACGATCGAAGCGGAACAGGAGGAAACGTTGGATATGGCAGTCAAGGCGCTGGCTGAGGAAGGATTTCTGACAGAGGAATCATAACCCGCTTTGACCTTATGTAAACAAAGATTGTCATCTATACGCTACTTATGCTAAAATAAGGTAATAAAATTTTTCGGGAACTTCTGAACGCAAAGAGACCGAAAGACTTTATTAACAGTTCAAAAAGGGCTGTATCATAAATAAATATGTGGCCGGAGGTGGTTTTATTGAATGCAGAAGGCAGCAGGAGAAAAAGAAAAACAAATTACATGTTGATGTTGTTCATGGATTCCAAGGAGGGACGTATCCGTCAGATGGGTTTTGGACCTCTCCTGGTAGAGTCGGTAGTGTTTATCGGACTGGCTGTTGTTGTGGTTCTCGCGGTGATCTGTTATCGGAGCGATAAGAAGATCGAGGTACTGTCAGCGGAGACGGAGCGGCAGAAACAGAATATTGAAGAATTGACGGAAGAGAAGGCGGATCTTGTTTCGCTCAGGGAAGAGTTAATGAACAAGGTCACTATACTCAGTGATACGATCAATCAGAAGGTCGAAGAGGAGGAGGCTTTGGAGCAGGAACGGGCACAGGCCCATATGCCGGTGGGATTCCCGCTGTCTTCTTCGGCATCTTTAGAGGAGGCAGAAGGGGAGAATCCGATGGTTAAGCTGACCGGAAGTGAAGGAAGCAGCGTCATTGCTTCTGCGGACGGGCTCATCATTTCCATCACAACGGACAGCGGTTATCTTCACTGTGTTAAGATCGACCATGGTAACGGATATAACAGTATCTACCGCAATGACGGCGACGTTATGGTGAAAGAGGGCGACGAGATAGTCAGAGGAGCGATCCTGTATGTGATCGGAGAGGATAACACAGAACTTGGCTATCAGATCATGTACGAAGAGAAGTATATAGACCCGATGGGTCTGATCAATATTGACGGATAAAACCGGTTGTGTCGGTGAAGTATATGTGAGCATATGTAAGGCCTGCGTGTTATGCACGCAGGCCTTATCTTAACAGATTTTACGAAAGACGTTCAAATACCATATTATAACCATCATTTCCATAGTTGAGAGAGCGGTTGACACGGCTGATCGTAGCAGTGGACGCACCGGTCTTCTCTGCTATCTCAAGATAAGTCTTGTGGTTTCTCAGCATGGCAGCGACTTCGTAACGCTGCGATAAGGAGAGCAGCTCATTGACAGTGCATAGATCTTCAAAGAAAGTATAGCATTCTTCCCGTGTTTGCAGACAAAGTATGGCATTAAATAGCTGATCGACGGCATCAGTCTTTATTTTTTTATTCATGAAAAAAGACCTCCAAAGTTTTTATGAAAATGATGTAGTGAATAACTGCAGGATGTAGATCTGCTTTCGCGCGTTACAACGATACTCTCACTATGTATGAATATAGCATAAGGGTGAATATTTGTAAACAGGTATAAATTTTTGCCGGATTCTGCATACTATAGCAAATGACTGGAAAGGAACGTGCGAGTATGTCAAGTACGAATGCGACAATCTATATTAATGCGGAACAAAATGTAGAACTGCAGTCAGAGGATGTGTACGTGAAGGATATCGGCAGCCTGACTTGCAGCGATGAACATATATTGGCCAAGGTTAAGTCCATTAAGCTGCATCACTTTAAAAAGGATGAGCCGAAGCGGCAGGTGATCAGTCTGCTTAAGGTGATCGAAGAAATAGATAAAGTCTACCCTAATGTCAGTGTTCAGAGCGTAGGTGAGGCAGAAACGCTGGTAGAATACATCAATGTAGATAAACATAAAGGATTTGTGCAGTGGATCAAGCTGGCTTTTGTGGCGATGGTCAGCTTCTTCGGCACAGCTTTCACGATCATGGCCTTCCACAATGATATCGGTATCAACGATGTTTTTTCCAAGGTATATGAGATGGTGATGGGACAGCCGGGGGACGGGTATGGCATTCTGGAACTTGCCTACTCTGCAGGGCTGGCGATCGGTATCATTGTGTTCTTCAACCATATCGGCGGCCGGCGGATCACCAAGGATCCGACGCCCATTGAGGTGGAAATGCGCATTTACGAGGAGGACGTGAATAAGGCGTTGATCGCGACTGCGGATAGGGAGGGGAAGACGATCGATGTGCAGAGTTAGAGTTTGTGACGCTTTGGAATGGAGTAAAATACAGAATGTGTGTGTCCGGAAAGACATGGAGGTGTAAATGGGAAAGCAGATCTTGTTGGGGATCATCGGGGTAAGCAGCGGCCTGATCGTATCGGCGGGCGTATTTACGGT
>CAMWLJ010000209.1 GCA_947175055.1 uncultured Lachnospiraceae bacterium
GTTACCGCTACCGGAAGTCCTCCCGGCGCCATGATCCACTGACTGGCAATATACAAGTTTTTTACCCCTTTTACTGTTCCTTTTACACGAAAAGACTTTACCCCTTTCCTCGTAATGAATCCCATATATGCTCCATGGTATGCATTACAATACCGCTCATAAGTAAGCGGTGTCCAACAATCAAGAAATGTCATATGTCCCTGAAGACCGGGGAACTGCGTCAGCAATCGTTCCTCTATTGCCTTTACTACCGCCTTTTTCTGGCTCTCATATTCCTCCTTTGTCAGCCCTTTCCAGTATAAGTATTCCTTATCAAATTGTGGAACATTTACTTGAAGAACCACTTTCCCTGCCGGTGCAAATTCAGGTTCATACTCATAACTTTTCACTGAAATCCTCTCTACCTTCTTTCCCCCTGTTTCAAAAGGAAGACAGTCGAAGAAAATAGTCCCCTTCCCATCATACGCCGCCTGGTCTGCCACAAATGCCGCCTGCACAGCGCTAAAAAGAGGATACTTTTCATTATCCGCATAACATGACTGCCATTTAGCGTCCATATACTTTTTACCGATCAGATTACTAAACATCTCCATAGTATCCACTGATGAAATTACATGATCCGCCAATACTGTCCTTTTATCTGCTGTTTCAATCCCTACTGCTCTTTTGTTTTTTATCAAGACCCGAGAAACCGGCGCATTGCAGTATAAATTACCGCCCAACCGCTGAAAGCGCTTCACCATACGGTTTACCATTGCCAGAGAGCCGCCTGTGGGGATCTCGCCATTACCAGATACAATACTGGCATAAGAAACGAGAAATGAACTTGCAACATATTCTTTGGGCAGATAATCGGTAAACAGTGCTTGTAATGCAGGATGTTTAAATCTTGCGGACATATCCGCTAAATCAATGGAGCCGTATTCTTTCATCACCTTTGGCATATCTGCCATTGAAGCACCCATATGGATATAGTCAATGATCCCCATGGCATCCATTGGTTTTTCAGCCGGTATTTCGCATTCCATTGCGTATTTCACATGTTCCACAAACTTATTTATTTCCGTTTCATCTTCAGGGGACAATGCGAGAAGTTCTGCCTTCGTCCTCTCCAAATCCTTCCACAGTGTTACCTGCAGATCCCCCTTGGTGCTCGTGTAGAAGCTGTCACAGTCTGCAAATTCTGTATGTTCATCTAATGCGCCGACTGTTTCCCATACTTTGCAAAGCGCTGTCCCGCTCTTCGTTCCGGTAAGCCAATGGATACAGTTGTCAATATGGCAGCCTTTCCGGTTCCATCCCATACACTGCCCACCGGCAACGGGATTTTTTTCATAAATATCCACGTCATACCCTGCCAGCTTTCCATAGATTCCCGCTGACAGTCCGGCGATGCCGCCGCCTACGATCACGATTTTCTTTCTATTTTCTTCCATAAATGTTTTCTCCCACAAAAAACTATCTCTATTAAGTCGGTTCTTTGTCATTCTGCAGCATACCTACTATCCATATCGGTTCCGGCAGCGGAATTTCCGGACGCAGCGCATATTGTCCCATGATCCCATGTATCGCGCACCAATACATATTTGACAGTGACAAGACATCTCCCTCACGTATACTCCCATCTTGCTGCCCTGCTTCCACCCAGTTTTGGCAAAATGCGATCGTGTCTACCGAGGCTGCCAGCTTACGAAGTTTCTCTGGTATGTCCTCAGCCTGCACTACATCCCCCATAAATACAAACATTTTTGCGATAAAAATATTTTTTTCCACCTGTAAAAACAACATTTTTGTAAACTGATAAAAAAAATCCAGACCATTTTTTGCCTTGATCTGCATTGGCATACGCATTCCTTCCAAACCGATATTTACCAGTTCCTCTAACAGGAGTTCCTTCGTAGGAAAATAATGGAACAACAGCCCTTCGCTGATCCCGGCCCTCCTGGATATCTGGCTTGTTTTTGTTCCGTAGTATCCCCGTTCCACGAATAAATCCAATGTCGCCTGGATGATCTGTATTTTTCTTGCTTCCTTTTGTTCTTTCCTTGTCATACAGCATCTCCTCCGATGAATAAGTACAAATTGACATTAGCACAGTCATCGAAAAAATTATAGGGCAATTTACTCAACGAAATTTCCTATGGCATCAATCGAAGATAGCTGCATCGGAAACAGCATCATACCATTCCGTTTCAACAACCGCCCGGAGATTGTACTGGTAGAGCTTTGCGCTGAGTGCCTTTCATAATGTCTCCACCAGAATGATCCGCATTTCACTTTTCGCCCACATGATAATGATCCCCGATCCCTCCCAAGTACTCCCCGATGGAATGATAATTCCCGGAATAGATCACCGGATCAAACTGCGTCAGGTCAATGCCGCGCGCATCAATGTCGATTCTTTCATCGACCTGTACATTCTTTACCCTGCAAAAAAAGGTCTCCGACTGTCCAGTGACGACCGAAGAAAGGACTTCGCACTCGCAGACCCAGCGGCTTTCGTCTAGCGTGGGCGCATCGACGCAGACCGCCTTTTTGTAAGTGTAAGTCATCCCATCCTTTACCCCGTCATGGCCTGATGTCTGCCCGAAATAATCCATCAGCGCGAGCATACTCGTGCTGACAAGATTGATGCTGAACTGCCCCGTCCGCTGTACATTCAGCCTCGTCTTCTTTTCGCCGTACATACTGATGACGATCAGATTCTCATCCCCCTCCTCACAGGTCTTGCTCACCCATGTGATCGGCGCAAAGTCCGGGCTCTTATCCTCGCTGTACGCGCCGATGATAAACGCAGGCTGGACGATCATCTCATGTTTTGGCCCGATCGATATTCTTTTCATGCGATAACCACCTCCTCGATCACGATCTGAAAGATCACAAAATAGACTTCTTCTTTTCCGACATATTCCTGCCGAATCATGGGATATA
>CAMWLJ010000210.1 GCA_947175055.1 uncultured Lachnospiraceae bacterium
GTATATGGCTCCTGCAAGAGCCGGAAACAGAAATTTGTTATGTCGTTTACTATATATATCAGGAAGCGAGGTCTAAGGAATGAAAAAAAGGCTGATGGAATGTATGCTGCTGTTGGCGGCATGCTTTTTTGTTGTTTTTTTTGCGAACAGATATACAGGATACGATTTGAGGATAAAGAAGCCGGAATACAGAGAATACACAGCGTTTTTCACTGTACCCGGCATTTCGCCGGAGGATGACAATGAGATCATGGAAAAAATTGCGGAACTGACCGGGGCAAAATGCCGGGAAATCTGGCTGTCAGGACAGACGGCGGATGCTGCCATTGCTTCCTGCATTGCGGGAGGAGAGTATCCGGATTTTATTTCCGGCAGCGCTGCACTCTATGAGGCCGGAGCGCTGCTCCCCATTGATGAATACTGGGATGCATATCCGAATATCCGTGGTTATCTGGAGGAGGATGTCTGGGATCAGTTCAGGCAGGAGGACGGGCATATTTACTGGATTCCACAGTTCAATGTCGTTCACAGGAAAGGAGCGGAGGCGTTGCATGAAGGGGAAGCATTCTGGATACAGACCCGTGTTTTAAAATGGGCAGGATACCCACAGATTACTACAGTGCAGGAATACTTTTCTTTGATCGAGGCCTATATGAAAGAAAATCCCTGCATGGCTGACGGAGAGAGCAATATTCCTTTCATGCTCCTGTGCGATGACTGGCGTTATTTCTGTCTGGAAAATCCGCCGCAGTTTCTGGCCGGCTTTCCAAATGACGGGTGCTGTATGGTAGATCCGGACACACTGACGGTCATGGACTATAATGTGACAGAAACGGCGAAAGCATATTTTGCCCTTTTAAATCAGGAGTTTCATGCAGGGATGATCGCTCCGGAATCTTTCACCCAAAGTTATGAGGAATATCTCGAAATGCTGGCTTCCGGACGGGTGCTGGGTATGGTGGAGCAGTGGTGGCAGTTCGCCTACGATGTGGGAGACGCGCTGAGCCGGAAAGCGGAGGAAGGCTGCGGTTATGTTCCACTGCCGATCGTCATGGAGAAGGGCATAAAGAATCAGTGGCATACAAAACGGGGAAATGACATTGACACAGCAGAAGGAATCTCCATTACGGTAAGTTGTAAAGATGTGAAAGGCGCCATGTGTTTTATCAACGATCTCTTGGATGAAAGGGTGATGAAACTGCGGTTCTGGGGTGTGGAGGATGTCGATTATCATAAGGATGAAAGCGGCATTTATTATAAAACACCGGAGCAGCGTGCGCGTGCACGGGACGGTGCCTATTTGAGACGGCACTTTTGCTATTATTCTTATTTTCCAAGGCTGGAAGGGATGGCAGCTGACGGGATCAATGCCTTTTCGGCCGAATTTCAGCCGGAAGAGTTCTATGCAGCCCTGCCGGAAGATGTGCGGACATGTCTGGCAGCGTATGGGTGCAGGAATTATGTGGATATGCTGGGCAGTAATGAACAGCCCGGGGTCTGGTATCCGATGTATTCCCATGCAAAGCGGCTGACACAGAACGTGCCTGCCGGAAGAGTCTACAAGGCGATGGAAGAAGTTAAGCAGACATATCTGCCACGGGTTGTTCTGGCCGAGGATTTTGAATCTATGTGGGAACAGTATATGGAAGCGTACAGTGCATGCCATCCGGAAGTGTTTTTTGAAGAAATGCAGAGAGAACTGGATCGGCGTGTGGAAGACATGGATTAGGGATATGGTACATGGAAGGAAATAAGACAACTAAAGAAACTCTAAGACTGCAGAGAACACTGTCTTAGAGTTTCTTAATGACTTTTTATTCAACCTTTGGCAGCCTGCTGCGATAGAGCGCCAGTTCTTCGTCGGTGGGGATGTAGTCATCCATTTTCCCGTCGTGGAATTTCTCATAGGCCATCATATCGAAATAGCCTGTACCGGTGAGGCCGAAGACGATGGTCTTCTTTTCGCCGGTTTCCTTACACCGGACTGCCTCGTCAATGGCGACGCGGATCGCGTGGGAGCTTTCCGGTGCCGGCAGGATGCCTTCCACGCGGGCAAAGTACTCCGCAGCCTCAAACACTTCCGTCTGCTTAACGCTGACGGCTTCCATCAATCCCTGATCGTACAGCTCGGACAGGGTGGAACTCATGCCGTGATAGCGCAGGCCGCCGGCGTGGTTGGCGGAAGGGATGAAGTCGCTGCCCAGCGTATACATCTTGGCAAGGGGGCAGACCATACCGGTATCGCAGAAATCGTAGGCGTATACGCCGCGGGTAAGGCTGGGGCAGGAAGCGGGTTCAACGGCGATGATCCGATAGTCGGCTTCGCCGCGGAGCTTTTCTCCCATAAACGGTGCGATCAGGCCGCCCAGATTGGATCCGCCGCCGGCACAGCCGATGATGATGTCGGGTTTTATGCCGTATTTATCCAGGGCGGTTTTGGTCTCTAAGCCTATGATGGACTGGTGGAGAAGCACCTGGTTGAGCACGCTGCCCAGCACATAGCGGCAGCCGTCACTGGATACCGCCGTCTCCACCGCTTCGGAAATAGCGCAGCCGAGGCTCCCCGTAGTGCCCGGATGTTCGGCCAGGATCTTCCGGCCAACCTCGGTTTCCATGGAGGGCGACGGCGTTACCGACGCACCGTAGGTGCGCATCACTTCCCGGCGGAAAGGTTTCTGCTCGTAGGAGCATTTCACCATGTAGACTTTGCAGTCAAGGCCCAGATAGGAACAGGCCATGGAAAGCGCCGTGCCCCATTGACCGGCTCCGGTTTCGGTGGTCACACCGTTAAGCCCCTGTTTCTTCGCGTAATAGGCCTGGGCGATGGCGGAGTTTAACTTGTGACTGCCGCTGGTGTTGTTGCCCTCGAACTTGTAATAGATCTTCGCGGGCGTGCCGAGCTTTTTCTCCAGACAGTAGGCGCGGA
>CAMWLJ010000211.1 GCA_947175055.1 uncultured Lachnospiraceae bacterium
CTCTCGTTCTTTCCGGGAAGACTGCGCCAGGGATCCACGCCCCATTTCTGTTCCATGCTGTCCACATACGCCTGCCTGTCACGGGCCAGCTCCCCTTCTCCTGCAATCTCTCCCCGAGACAGATCATAATAATAACCGCCCCCGAAAATCAACCAGTCCGGCTTTGTCCTGGCCACATAGGTAACCCGGAAATCTTCCACAAACTCCTGCTCCCTGATCTTTTGCACCAGCTCATCACTGATGGGCTGATAAGGCTCCTCCGATCCGAATTTGACCGTTTTCTGCACTATACGGAAATCCGTGCCGTTGTGCTCCGCCGTATGCACCTCCACCGAATACCCCATGGAGATTGTATACACCACCAGAAACAGAACACCGCTTAAGGCAAAAGAGATAACCGAGAAAACGCCCTTTTTCTTCCTGCCGCGGTATCTGGCCGCCTCCACAGGCGAGATCGTGCTGGCAATCCGAAAAGGCTTCATGGTACTGACAAGCACTGTAATCCAGGAAAACACCGCTCCCAGCGCAAACACCTGCACGAATCCAGCCGGCTTATAGAAAGAGGAAATGCCTTCCGCAAAAGCGTTCAGGACCGCGCCCGCTGCCATTCGTCCGATGCCGTATCCGATCATGCCGCCCAGCACAATGCCGATCAGGGAGATCCTGTTCATCTGCCACAACAGCATCCGCTTAAGCTGCTGTCTTGTCATGCCGATGGTCTTTAATTCCCCGTAGAACCGTATATCATTCTCGATCGAGATGTCAAATATATTATAGATGAAAAAGTATCCGCAGAACATCACACACAGCAGAAGCAGTATGATTGGGGCCAGGGCCGCATAGGACATATCACTGGCCTTGTACTGAATGCCGTTGCCTGCTGCCTGCTCATTCACCTCTATCAGCTTTTCATGCTTATCCGTCCCCAGCTTCAAGGGATTCAAATTGTTCAGCTTCAAATAGATATGATCATACCCCTTGATCAGTCCCGGATTATGCTTCTCGATAAAGGCTTTTCCCGTGTAGATCTCTTCATAAATATCCGCGACGCCGCGCAGCGGATTCTTATAATACCCGCACACCGTCATGGGAATCACTTTTTCCGTCTGCTGCCCTTCGGCTTCTCCATCCACCAGCACTACGAGGTCATAAGTGACGTTTAACTGTTTCTCCAGCCCCAGACGCTCTGACATGGTATCGGACAGCAGGATCTCATCCCCGCTCTCCGGATACCTGCCGGCGATCAGATCCACCATATTTTTCTCATAATGCACTTCGTCCGCCGCAAACAGCCGCACATCCACACCGGAAAATTCCTGATTATGCAGATAGCTTGCGCTGCACCGCTTTGCGTAAGCCGCCCAGTCCACCTGCGGCAGCCCTTTTGCCCGTTCCAGAATCTCCTCGTCACCATAGATCATGGCGCTGTCCGTACCCGGCCCCGGGGATGCCCCCATATAACGTGTCATGGCCGTCATATAACCGATCCCCACCGTAAAAATAACAACGATGAGCAGCGCTGTCAGCGCCACTGCCAGCACCGCCAGCCTGTTGCGCACCGGATGCGCCCTGTAATCGTCGGCAGCCAGCTCTTTCTCCAGTTTCTGGTCGGAATTCCTGAACATCATGCTCATGCCTGCACCTCCTGCTCTCTCACCAGCTTACCGTCCTCGATATGGATCACCCGGTCCGCCAGCTGCGCGATGGCATCATCGTGTGTGATCATAATGATCGTCTGGTTAAATTCCCTGGAAGTCATCTTCAACAATCCCATCACCTCCGTGCTCGTTCTGGTATCCAGGTTGCCGGTAGGTTCATCCGCCAGCAGCACCGCCGGTTTGGCCGCAATGGCCCTGGCGATGGACACCCTCTGCTGCTGTCCGCCGGAAAGCTGATTGGGATACCGGTCCATTTTCCCTTCGATCCCCAGCTGTCCACAGATCTGCGCAATATAATCCCGATCCGGTTTCCTGCCGTCCAACCGGATGGGAAGCACGATATTCTTGTACACATTCTGTACCGAGATCAGATTATAGTTCTGGAAGACAAAACCGATATGCCGGCGCCGAAACACCGTCAGCTCTTCCTTCGACATCTCCATGATCGAGTGTCCGTCTATGATGACCTCCCCCGCATCCGCAAAGTCCAGCCCTCCGATCAGATTTAAAAGCGTCGTCTTGCCGCTGCCAGACGTCCCCACGATCGCCGTGAAGCTGCCCTTCTCGATGCCGAAACTGACATCGTCCACCGCCTTTACCAGATTCTCCCCGCTTCCGTAATACTTCTTAAGATGTACCGCCTTTAAAATATCCATACTGTCTGCTTCTCCTTGTCTTTAATTTGCTTCTTAGCCTCATCATAGACAGCAGATATTACAATCCGGTTACAAACGGATATTTTTGTGGCATTACCTGCCTTTCAGATACCGCTTCAAAAGAAACGCACAGAAGTACGGAAAGGTATAGATCTGATCATCATACCCCACATTTCCACCCGTAAACTTTATCCCGTAACGGATGTCCTCATACTTCTCCCCTCTGATCAGCGTCCGCAGTGACTTCGCCCGGCCGTTCGTCGCCTTCACCTCCACGGGGATCAGCTCCTTTGCTGTCCGGACGAAGAAGTCTTCCTCCAGCGTAGAATCCTCGCGTTTATAATAGTAAAGCCCGTATCCGCTTTTCACCAGTGCCTCACCCACCACGTTCTCATACAGCGCCCCTTTGTAGACGCCCAGATTCCGGTTCGCCCGCAGATCCTCCTGGGCCTCCTCATCCAGCATGGCCACGAGCAGTCCGCTGTCCGCAAAATAGATTTTGTACTTCGTCTCGTCAAAATTTCCCTTCAGCGGAAGCTCCGGAAAATGCATACAGTAACAGA
>CAMWLJ010000212.1 GCA_947175055.1 uncultured Lachnospiraceae bacterium
TCAATACCGCTATCGGTATCCGCCCCACTGCCCGGCGCTGTCGGATCTCCGCCGCAGCCTGCCAGTGTAAATACCATGGACGCCGTCAGAAGCATACTCCCTGCCCGTTTCAGGCATCTTCGTATTGCATTGTTGCCGTTTTCTGTTTTATGTTTTACAATCCTGCTTTTTCTCATCATACTCTCTGCTTTCTCTCTTAAGAATTCGGGTGTCAAATGGCGCTCTTCTAAATTCTGCATGAGTATATAGCACAAAATGCACCTTTTGACACCCTGGCCTCATAAGGATTACTACTCCGCTATATAGATGGCTGCCTTCTTCTCGATCTCATCCAGTGCCTCTTCCAGCGTCTGCTGCCCCAGTATATAGGCCACCCCCTGTTCGTACACGGCCTCTTCCAGTACAGTGTCCGGGAGATAAGCCGTCTGCAGGCCGGCCAGCTGTTCCTGAAAGGCAGTCAATTCCGCATCCGCAGGCCAATAACCGGTATACTCCATCATTGTGCCGTTCTCATCCACCAGCGACAGATAGCTGCAGCCTCCGTCCTTCGCCACATAACCCTTCTCCGGCGTAAAAAGAATCACAAAGGCTTCCTGATTGACCGGAAACCCGTCATAACCGCTCTGTGTCTGCGCGGAAAGAAAATAATCCAGAAATGCAAGCGCCTCATCGGTCTGGCTCGAAGCCGTACTGACGGCCAGGAGCGTCTTCGGCCAAAATACGTTACTGCACTGTCCTTTCATCTCTGCTGCCTGATATTCCTCAAACCCCGGAGCGCGGTCAATGGACACCATCTCGATCCATTTTTCGCCGGAATCCACCCAGCCGCTGACCAAGCTGACCTTTCCGGATAACAGATCAAACAAGGCATAGACCGCCTGCCAGTCCCGGTCCGGATTCGTACTGCCAAGCGCCTCCAGCCCGATCTTCCGCTCCGCATACCTTTTCGCTGTGCTTCCATCCAGACCATCCATCTGCGCACTGTGAATCCGGCTGCACTGCTCTAGGAATTCACGAAGCGCCTGCCGGTCGATCCGGCCGTCCGCGCCGATCCATGCGGGAGCGCTCACCGCCGCAAAGTGACTTAAAATCTCTCTCTCGCCGGTCATACCGATCAGATCTTTGCCCGGTTCCGCTTTCCGCATCTGCTCTACAGTATCCGCTGTATCCGATAGGTTCGCCATACTGGCTGTCTGCTCTTTTTTTCCAATTATCATGGGAATGCTGAATGCCGCCGGCACCGTATATGCTTTTTCTTCTATTTTCAAGGCGTCGATGATATTGTCAAAAAGCGGTTCCTGTTTGCCGTAGGCATCCAAATGACCCGTCAGGTCAAATAGCAGCCCCTTTTCCACATAGGAACGGATCGGCAGATCATCCAGCACCAAAAGATCCGGCCCCGTACCGGCCATAATCTCCGTATTCAGTTTCTTGATGGCGTCTTCTCTCGTCACCGCACTGTCATCCGCTATTCCGATCTCATAGGACACGAACACATCCGTATGAAGGGACTGGTAGCCTGCGATGGCCTGCCATTGGAAAAAAGCGCCAGAAACGCATCCCCCTCCAGCCGTATGGCGGAGTTGATGGCATAATTCGGATTGCCCAGCATGGAAAGACTGCCGTCCACCACCTGTTCCATCATGTTGCCGCCGATCACATGGCGGTGGATCCCCTTACCTCCCACCGTATAGATCGTCTGCTCTTCCCCCGGCAGAAGACACATGCTCTGAGAGATTCCGCGGCTATAGCTGCGGTCGCCGTAAGTGGACTCCACAAACTCCTGCAACACGGTATCTTCCACATAGGTTCCCTTCCCCAGATCATAGAGCGCCGGCATGGTCCCATATCCCAGTCCGCTGTCCAGAAACAGCAGGTCATTCTGAATCTGCATCCAGGCCGGCATAACTTCCGCCGTAAAAAGTTTCTCTGCGCTGCCGTCCGTATCGATCTCATAGACGCTTCCCTTCACCGTAGCGGCAAAAAAACGTCCCTCCCCGGAAGCCGACACAAGATGAAAATATTTCTCCTCTTCCGTCAGCGCCGCTTCCGCCGTAACCTTTGTACCATCTGGCAGGATCAGCTGCAGCAGGGAGTCCCTGCTTTCGTCTCCGCTGCCTGCAACATAAGCCATCACAACAGTGCCGTCAGGCGCGATATCCATATCGCTGAGATACATATGTTCACTCTGCAGATCAGCCATCCACTCCGGCCTCTGCGCTTCCCAGGTAAGGCCCTCATCTTCGGACACCACCAAACCGGCCGTCGTATTCAATATGACCAGTCTGCCGTCCGACAGTCTGCGGATTCCATGACTGGCTTTACCGTTTATAAGCTGTTCTGTCAGATTGATCTCGGTTTCTACATAACGCCCCATGGCAGTTACATCATCTCCGCTCCCGGCGCCGTTACCGCGGCCTGTATCCGTCCCGCTGCCGGAAGCTGTCGGATCTCCGCCGCCGCAGCCTGCCAGCACCGCGATCATACTAAGAACCAGCAGGAAACACACTGTCTTTCGCAAACACATCTTCTTCATCGCCAAAACCTTCCTCCCTCTCTCAGCCTGCTCCCTTTTACTGCATCTTATCAAAATAATCTCTAAGAAGTCTCTAAACATATTAAGAAATTCTTAGAGATTATTTAAAGAATCCTGTGGTATCATAAAAAAAGTAAATTCGCTTCGCGAATTAACTTTGCGAGATTCGCTCCGCGAACTCGAATAAACGAAAAGCTACTATTTCGCTTCGCGAATTAACTTTGCGAGATTCGCTCCGCGAACTCGGATAAGCGGAAAGTTTCTATTTCGCTTCGCGAATTAACTTTGCGAGATTCGCTCCGCGAACTCGGATAAGC
>CAMWLJ010000213.1 GCA_947175055.1 uncultured Lachnospiraceae bacterium
CTGTTGAAGATCAGCAGCCAGAAACTTGCACAGACCATCGTTATGATCACACATAATGAGGAGATCGCCCAGCTTGCGGACCGCATTATCCGTATTGAGGACGGCAGGATCGTGGATGGGCGCTGATCTTCGGGCAGTAGAGCAGAACGAAGATCTGCAGGTGGAGAGAAAGGAGCAGACAGCAATATGAGAGTAGCAAACAGGAAATGTATCCGCAGGCTCAGCATAGCCCATATGAAGTCGGCGAGAAACAGAAATATCATCACAATATTGGCGATCGTGTTGACGACCGTATTATTTACGACACTTTTTACCGCGGGAATCTCCTTGAAGGAAGGGTTCGAACAGTCTAACTTCCGGCAGGCAGGAGGGTATAACCATGCGGTGTTTAAGAATATCACCCAGGAGCAGTTCGACGAGTTGAAGGAGGATCCTTTGATCAAAGAATACGGGGACAGATTATATGTGGGTATGCCATCGGAAGCGCCTTTCAACAAGAGCCATGTGGAGGTGAATTATTACGATGAAAACTCGGCGAAATGGTCTTTCTGTACACCGGTCGAGGGACGGCTGCCGGAGGAGGGTACGAACGAGGCAGCCACAGACTTAAGAGTGCTCAAGCTGTTAGGCGTGGAGCCGGTGATCGGCAATTCGTTTACGATGTCTTTCGATGTAGACGGCACTGAGACGACGGAGACATTTACCTTGTGCGGTTATTGGGAATATGACATGGCGGTGGTGGCAAATAACGTGGTGATTCCCAGAAGCCGGGCGGAAGAGATCTTCAGGAAACTGGGTACAAAGGGTGAGAACGGACTATGTACTTACCATACGATGAACCTCATGTTCGAGAGTGCATCGGGGATTCAGGATAACCTGCAGGAGATTCTGGAAAGGCACGGATATCAGGATGAGAAACCGGGAGCAGAGGACTATATCGCGACAGGTGTCAACTGGGGCTATGTTTCCGCACAATTAAGTGAAAATATGGATCCGGGCATGGTTTTGGCTCTTATAGCGGCGCTGCTTCTGATCATGTTTACGGGCTATCTGATCATCAACAATATATTCCGCATCGCGGTCTCCAACGATGTGCGGTTCTATGGCCTGCTCAAGACGATCGGCACCACGGGGCGGCAGATCAAGCGGATCATTCTGCTGCAGGCAGTGGTGCTTGCCGCGATCGGTATTCCGGTGGGCGCTGTGGCCGGGTATCTTCTGGGAATCGTGATCACAAGGGTCACGGCAGTCAATATGGACGGTATCGTTATGGTGAGTTCCATCGATCCCCTGATCTTTGTCGGAGCCTCCCTTTTTTCCCTGATCACGGTATATTTATCCTGCGGGAAACCGCGCAGGATGGCGGCAAAGATATCACCGATCGAAGCGCTGCGGTATACGGAAGGTGCCGGGAGCAGGAGAAAGGAAAGAAAGGGGAGAACAGGGGCATCGATCCCGAAGATGGCCTGGACGAATCTGGGCAGGAACAAGAGTAAGACGCTGATCAGTGTGCTCTCCATGTCATTGGCCATCGTGGTCCTGGAAATGACTCATGTATTTACGGGTGGATTTGATATGGATAAATATCTGCGTGATGTGGCGCAGGATTTTCTGCTGGCTGAGGCATCGTACTTTCAGGTATCCCAGAAATGGATGAATAAAGAAGGCGGAAAAGAAGCGGCAGTATCGGAGGAGACGATCGCGCGCATCGAGCAGCAGCAAGGGGTTACCGGCGGCAGGGCTTACGGTACAGTATCCGATGTGGAGGAGCTGGTCACTGAAAAGAGAGCCAGAGATGCTTACAGCAGTTGGCGCAAAGGAGGGCTTAGCGGGGAAGAACTTGATTTTATGGTCGATGATATTCTGGAGCATGTGGGGGATCGGCGGGCCATGGAGACACAGCTGTACGGCATGGAGGATTTCCTTATCGATAAGCTGGAGGTCATAGACGGTGATCTCGGCAAGTTGAAAGAAGGCGGCAATTACGTGGCAGCAGTATATGACACAGATGATTACCACAATCTCCATGAGGACTGGCACTGGGCGAAAGTGGGAGATCAGGTTACGCTGCGGTACGTGGATACGTATGAGTATTATAACCCGCAGACAGGAGAAGTCTATCCGGAGAATGCGAGTCTGGAGAACCTTCTGTGGGCGCAGCGGGCAAAAGAATATCGGGAGGAGACATATGAAGTGGTTGCTACCGTGCTTGTGCCGAACACACTGACCTACCGGTTTTATGGGGATGACGAATTTGTGATGAATGCGGACACCTTTAAGGAACATACGGGAACGGATGCGGTCTTGTACTATGCGTTCGACTGCGCGGACGAACAGACCGGGATGATGGAGCAGTATCTGAAAGAATATACGGAAGGAGAAGGATCTTTCTATGATTACGAGAGCAGGATGACCCGCGCGCAGGAATTCTATGAGCTGAAGAATATGTTTCTGTTTGTCGGGACGGCAGTCAGTCTGGTGGTGGGACTGATCGGTGTGTTGAACTTCCTCAATGCGATCCTCACCGGCATCCTGACCCGGAGAAAGGAGTTTGCCGTGCTGCAGTCCGTTGGCATGACCGGTAAACAGCTGAATATCATGCTGATAACGGAAGGGGTGCTTTTTGCCGGAGGTGCCGTTATGGTCACGCTGGCGACGGTCGTTGTTTTGGGACCGGTGATCGGGCAGGCGCTGGAAGGGATGTTCTGGTTTTTTACTTATAGGATCAATATCGTGCCGATCCTGGCGGTGGCGCCATTCTTCCTGCTGTTGGGAATGTTGATTCCGCTCATATCCTACTGC
>CAMWLJ010000214.1 GCA_947175055.1 uncultured Lachnospiraceae bacterium
ACTTTCATAGCGTGGATGGCCATGCGGCCCGCCAGACGGCAGGCTGAGTATGATGAGGTTTACTATAAATCTAATCAAGGATGTTGAAGGATGATGTATACGAAAGAAAAAGAAAAGGAAAAAGAAAAGCAGGGGACGATATACAGCAATGCGGATCTTAAGAAACTGATCTTGCCATTGATCATGGAACAGCTTCTGGCTATCTTGGTCGGTATGCTGGATACTGTTATGATTTCCGGCGTGGGAGAGGCGGCGGTGTCGGGTGTCTCGTTGGTGGATAACATCAATATTCTGGTCATTCAGGTTTTCTCGGCACTCGCCACCGGCGGCGCCGTGGTGGCCGGACATGCTTTGGGGCAGCGCAGAGAGGAAGAGGCGGGACGGTCTGCGTGGCAGATGGTTCTTTTCCTGCTGTATGCTTCGGCGGTGACTACGATGGTATTGCTCGGTGCACATAAGTCAATCTTGCGGGCGATCTTCGGGCAAGTGGAGGCTGGGGTCATGTCCAGTGCCACCACATATCTGATCATTACGGGTCTTTCCATCTGTCCGCTGGCGCTTTACAACGGCTGTGCGGCGCTTTTCCGGGCCATGGGTAATTCTAAGATCACGATGTATATATCGTTGTTGATGAATCTGCTGAATTTGATCGGCAATGCCACACTTATTTACGGCTTCAAGATGGGAGTGGCAGGTGCAGCGATCTCCACCACGTTGTCGAGAACGGTGGCGGCGGGCATGATCTTTTATCTGCTTTTTCAGGAGGGCAGAGTGATCCATTTCAGGCACCGAGTGACCGCGAAGATGGACTTTGGACTGATCAAAAGAATCCTGTATATCGGGGTTCCTAACGGTCTGGAGAACAGCCTTTTTCAGTTGGGGAAAATATTGCTCTTAAGTCTGGTCTCTACCTTCGGTACGTCAGCCATTGCTGCCAACGCGGTCTGTGGCACGATTGCGAACTTTAATATTCTGCCGGGGATGGCGATCAATCTCGCGCTGTTGTCGGTGGCTTCCTATTGTATCGGTGCGGGAGATTTCGAGCAGACCCGATATTATACGAAAAAACTGATGCGTCTGACAAATCTGTGTATGATCGTGGTATCGGTGCTGATGATCATTTTGTGCAGGGCGATGCTTTTACTCTATCATCTGACGCCGGAAACGGAGGAGCTGGCAGTGCAGGTCATCCGGTTTCATGCTTTTATGTGTATGTTTGCGTGGGTGCCATCCTTTACGCTGCCGAATACTTTGCGGGCAGCGGGTGATGTGATGTGGACGATGGCGATCTCTATCGTATCCATGTGGGTGTTTCGGATTGGCACGGCTTACTTTTTCAGCAACGTGTTTCATTTGGAGCTGATCGGTATCTGGATCGCCATGACGATAGACTGGATGTTCCGCGGTGCCTGCTATTGGCTGCGGTTTCGTAGCGGGAAATGGGAAAAGGCTTTGCGGAAATAGAATAGATACAGCAGGAAATATACTTTGACAGAATTTTGGGGAAGCGATAAAATAAAACAGGGAATGACTCGAAAACGTTAATAGCTATGCGCGGTATAAGTCAGTGCAGGAACGCCACTAGGAATGCCATTAGGCAAAGCCAAGGTGGTTCCTATAAGTTGAATCGACAGAGCGTACAGGAGGAAAGTGGAGAGAGTACATGAATAGAGAAAAAGTTATCGTATTGGATTTCGGTGGGCAGTATAACCAGTTGATCGCAAGACGGGTCAGGGAGTGCAATGTCTATTGTGAGGTGTATCCGTATAATTTAAGTTTGGATAAGATCAAAGAGATGAATCCGAAGGGGATCATTTTTACCGGCGGACCCAACAGCGTGTATGGAGAAGGCGCTGTGCTGTGCGATCAGGATATCTTCAATCTGGGGATTCCGATCCTGGGGATCTGTTACGGCGCACAGGCGATGGCACATCTGCTGGGTGGTGCGGTGACCACTGCGCCGGTCAGTGAGTATGGGAAGACCGAGGTGGAAGTAGATCAGAGTGCGGGTCTTTTTGCAGGAGTGTCAGGGAAGACGATCTGTTGGATGAGTCATACCGATTATATTGAAAAGGCACCGGCGCAGTTTAAGGTGACGGCTCATACGCCGGTATGCCCGGTGGCCGGGATGGAATGCCCGGAGAAGAAGCTGTATGCGGTGCAGTTCCACCCGGAGGTGATGCATACGGCAGAGGGTATGAAGATGCTTCGGAATTTTGTGATAGATCTATGCGGATGCAAGGGCGACTGGAAAATGGATGCCTTCGTAGAAACGACTATTCAAACGATCCGGGAGAAAGTAGGAAATGGTAAGGTGCTGTGTGCACTTTCCGGCGGGGTTGATTCTTCAGTGGCGGCGGTCATGCTGGCAAAGGCGGTGGGAAAACAGTTGACTTGTGTCTTTGTGGACCACGGATTGCTGCGCAAAAATGAAGGGGATGAAGTGGAGGCAGTATTCGGTCCGGAGGGACCTTATGATCTGAATTTTATCCGAATCAATGCCCAGGAGCGTTTCTATGAGAAATTGGCCGGTGTGACGGAGCCGGAGCAGAAACGTAAGATCATCGGTGAGGAATTTATCCGGGTATTCGAGGAAGAGGCGAAAAAGATCGGTGCGGTGGATTTCCTCGTGCAAGGCACGATCTATCCGGATGTGATCGAGTCGGGACTTGGCAAGTCGGCGGTGATCAAATCCCATCATAATGTAGGCGGCCTGCCAGATTACGTGGACTTCAAGGAGATCATCGAACCGCTCAGAATGCTTTTCAAAGACGAGGTCAGGAAGGCGGGGCTGGAACTGG
>CAMWLJ010000215.1 GCA_947175055.1 uncultured Lachnospiraceae bacterium
AAAAGTTCCTATGAACATCCGCCCATAGGAACTTTTATCTTACCTCTCGCTGCCTGTTATGCCAGCTTCAGGATCATCCCCAGCACTCTCTTCGCCGCCAGCTGCAGTTCCGCCCTGCTCAGCGCGTAAGGATGACTCGCATCCGCCAGTGCCTTTAAGATATCCGCCTTGTCGGACGGGATACCCGGCATAGTGATATCGTTGCCTGCCTTCACGTTGCCCGCACAGGATGCACACGGCCACTTCTCACCCTTTGGTCCCATACCGCCCGTCACCAGCCAGTCGGTCATCACGACGCCCGCAAAGCCCCACTCGTCGCGCAGCGTAAATGTCTGGATATCCTTTGTGCTGCAGGCATGTTCGCCGTTGATCAGGTTGTAGGAAGTCATGATAAAGTGCGGCTGCGATTTCTTGATACAGATCTCAAAACCTTTCAGGTAAATCTCACGCAGCGCCCGCTCTCCCACGTTACTGTTGGAGAAGTAGCGGTTGGTCTCCTGATTGTTGCAGGCATAATGCTTGATGGTCGTCGCACAGCCCTCATGCACCTGCACGCCGTTCGTGATATCCGCAGCGATGCAGCCGGAAAGGAACGGATCCTCGGAATAATACTCGAAATTACGTCCGCACAGCGGAGAACGGTAAATATTCATAGCCGGCGCCAGCCACAGATGGGTGCCGAACATCTCCATCTCAACCCCTACCAGATCGCCTAACTGCTTCGCCAGATCATCATTCCAGGACTGGGCAATGCCCGTGCCGATGGGAATCGCCACACAGTACTGATAATTGGTGGGCGCTGCCAGTTCTTCCTCGCTGGGCTTTGGTGCATTGGCCGCCATGGCCTGCAGTTCCTCCGGCGTCATCAATGCCATGAAATCGCTGGGCAGACTGGAAGAGGTTGCCTTCGCTTTGCCGTCTACCACCTTGTAGGTGGGCGCCAGACGCAGTCCTGCCGGGCCGTCCGCCATCACCAGTGTGGGCGTGCCGATTTCCTCCAGCTGATGGGTCGTCTCCCCGGCTGCACCCGCCACCGACGTGGACGCATTACCGATCACTTCCATCAGGTCTTCCGCATCCTTATAGGCGCCGATACACAGATACGCCAGCTGCTCGTCGCTCAAGCCGGCCACAAACGCATCCAGCGTCTTCGCCCCGCCTGTCACTTCTTCCCATCTCACCGCCGGGCCTGCCGGAATCTCCGCCGGCACTTCCTGATAGACAGTCTCCTTCACCGTCAGGTCTGCCGCCTTGATCTCTACCGTCTTCGCATTTTCCTTCTCGTCCGTTTCCCCTTCATAGGTAATGGGATTGCGCTCCGGCTTCAGATCCTCAAAGCCACTGTCTCCGCAGATATTCTTCACCTTCTCCACCGCTTTGGTCTCATCCAGCGCCACCGCCCCTGCGATATGGGTATTGCGGGAACTGTTACCCACACGGATATAGTATGTACCCGCCTCCATCACATAGGACGCGCACTCTGTACAATAGGATGCCATGGACTGCGTGTCAAAAGTCACCGTCACATCCTGGCTCTCCCCCGGAGCCAGTTCCTTCGTCTTCGCATAACCCGCCAGCTCCTGATAAGGTTTGTCCAGCTTTCCTGCCGGCGCGGAATAGTAAACCTGCACCACTTCCTTACCTGCTGCCGCGCCGGTATTGGTCACCGTCGCCGTAACGGATACCTTCGCCGCATCCGCCGCCAGCTCCTTCGGCTCCACAGTAAATGTGGTGTATCCCATACCATAACCGAAAGGATAGGTGGGCACATAGCCGATGGTATCAAAATAGCGGTATCCTACATAGACGCCTTCCTTATAATATGTATCGTTAGGATCGCCGAAGCCTTCCGTGGACGCATAGTCCTCGATCGGCGCCCAGGTCATGGTCAGCTTGCCGGAAGGATAAGACTTACCCAAAAGCACATCCGCCAGCGCGTCTCCCGTGGCGGAACCGAGCTGCCCCAGAAGCAGGATCGTTCCCACTGCCGCCACCGGCTTTAAGTCCACCATACCGCCCACATTCAATACAAGCACAAACTTCTCATACTTCGCGTGCAATGCCAGAATATCCCGAATCTCCGTCGCCGTCAGGTTGATATCGCCTGCTGCCGGTTTCCGATCCGCACCTTCACCCGAATTGCGGGCCAGCACATAGACCGCCGTATCTCCCTCGCCGTCAAGCGGCAGCTCATACTCCGGTTCCGGGCAGCTTCTTCCCATGGCAAACATCATCATCTGCGGCCCCGTCACGCCTGCCGCTTCCGCTTCCTTACGGATTCCCCCGAAAAAGGTTTTCCTGGCCTCCACCACCACCTGATCATAGCCGTCCATCCAGCTGCCGGTAGTAAGTTCGAATCCCGCACTCTTCAAGCCTTCCTCCACGGTCACGAAGTGCCGTACATTCACGTCGCCGGAGCCCGTTCCGCCCTTGATGGTCTTCCTGGCGCCGCTGCCGTACAAAGCCAGCTTCCCCGTTCCCTGCAGCGGAAGCGTGCCGTCATTCTTAAGAAGCACCATACACTCCGGTGCAAGCCTGCGCGCCGCCGCGGTGTGTTCCTTCTCAAAAGCCTGCACCTCCGGCGATTCGATCCTGATCTTGTTCATTGATGATAACCCTCCTTTTGATGTAATAAAAACAAATACTGCCTGTTTTCCATAGGATAAAAAATATCATATAGCGTCCATGTCATTTTCAAACACACAAACACTATATGATACTATTTTATCTGACAATATGCAGCCATGCAAGCATATTTTCCGATTT
>CAMWLJ010000216.1 GCA_947175055.1 uncultured Lachnospiraceae bacterium
GCCTTCGTATTATCCCCGTAGCCCAGACCGTCAGCGATACCCGCCGCCAAAGCCACCACGTTCTTCAGCGCCGCACCCAGTTCGATACCCAGCACATCCGGACTGATATAGACACGGAACACTTCATTCATAAAAATGTTCTGCAAATATTCCGCCGTCTCCTTATCTTTGGCCCCCACAACGATGGTAGTAGGGATTCCTCTGCCTACTTCTTCCGCATGGGAAGGGCCGGAAAGCACTGCCACATTGGCCTGCGGAATCTCTTCTTCTATGATCTGGGAAAGGGTGAGCAGCGTTTTCTCCTCAATGCCCTTGGCCACATTGACGATCACCTGTCCCTCTTTTACCAGAGATGCCATGCTGTGGGACGTGCTTCTCGTGTAAGGCGACGGCACTGCCAGCACCATCACTTCCGCTCCTTTGACCGCCTGCTCTAAGTCTGTTGTAAATACCATATCCTCCGGCAGTCTTACTCCCGGCAGTTTGTCTTTATGTTCATGTTCCTTTTGCAGCATTTTGATCTCCGCCTCTATAGCGGACCATACCGTCACCTTGTGCCCGTTCTTATGCAGCAGCACTGCCAGCGCGATCCCCCAGCTGCCGGCGCCTATGATACTGATATCAGCCATCTTATTTCCTCCGTTCTAACGTCTTGCCACGTCATACAAACAACTCTGATTTGATGTGATCCCATGATCAATCACCCTTATTCTTATGGGTAAGATATGTCTTGCGCTCTGTTCCGTCAAGCAGCCTCTTAATATTGTCCTTATGTTTATAATACGCCATGACCGTCAAAAATGCGGCCACAACATACATCTCGTTAAGGGCTGCCTGCGACATGCCGAAGATCCCCATCTGCCCCAATACTACCAGCTCGGTCATAAATCCGGCATAGACAAGCAGTGATCCCAGCGACACATAATGAGTCGTAAAAAAGGTGCCGAAGAACAGCAGCACTCCCATCGGGATCAAATACGGGTGAAAAGAAAGGATCATCCCCGCTGTCGCCGCAATACCTTTTCCCCCTTTGAAATGCAGGTAAAAAGGAAAATTATGCCCCAGAATCGCGCCCGCCGCCGCATAGATCTTCAGAAGATAGATCTCGTCGGCATGAGAATTCCGAAAGAGCAGATTCGTCAACACAATGGCCAGGATGCATTTCATGATATCCCCCAGCAGAACGATCAGTCCCGCCTTCGTTCCCAGCGTACGCAGCGTATTTGTCGTTCCCGCATTCCCGCTGCCGTAATTCCTGATGTCAATGCCATGCAGCTTTCCATAAAGGTAAGCCGTCTGAAACAGTCCAAATACATATCCGATCACCAAACATATAGCTCGTTCCACTTTTACTTGTTTTCCTTTCTCTCGCGAATGATAAATCTAAGCGGCGTTCCCATAAACCCAAAAGTCTCCCTGATCTGATTTTCCAAATATCTTGTATAGGAAAAATGCATCAATTCCTTATCGTTTACAAATATGACAAAGGTAGGAGGTTTGACTGCAGCCTGCGTGATGTAATACAGGCGAAGCCTTTTGCCCTTATCGGACGGCGGCTGCTGCAGGGCCACGGCCTCAGCCATGATCTCATTGAGCACACCCGTTGCCACTCGCATGGAATGATTCTCGCTGACCACATCAATCAGGTCAAACAGCCTGCCCAGCCGCTGTCCGGTCACTGCCGAGATAAAGATCAATTCCGCATAGGTCATAAAAGAGAGTACCTGCCGTACCTTCTGCGTAAATTCATTGACCGTCTTATTGTCTTTCTCGATAGCATCCCACTTATTGACTGCTATGATGATCGCCTTGCCGCGGTCATGAGCAATGCCTGCGATCTTGGCATCCTGCTCTGTCACGCCTTCCGTTGCATCGATCACCAGTACCACGATATCAGCCCGCTCCACAGCTGCCACCGTCCGAATGATCATATAACGCTCCAGCTCTTCCTTAATCTTATTCTTTCTGCGCAGTCCGGCCGTGTCGATAAAGACATATTCTTTCTTGTTATGGGTAATCTCTGTGTCGATGGCATCCCGGGTAGTCCCCGCCACATCTGAAACGATTACCCGATTTTCCCCAATCAGTTTATTGATGATCGACGATTTGCCTACATTGGGCTTGCCGACTATGGCCACTTTCGTGCGCTCATCATCCTCCTCAACAGCCGCTTCCCTGTCGAAATGAGACGTCACCTCGTCCAACAGCTCGCCAAATCCCAGCTTATTCACCGAAGAGATGGAAAAAGGTTCTCCAATGCCCAGATTATAAAACTCATAGACATCTGCCATATACTTCTTGAAATCATCCACCTTGTTGACCGCCAGCACCACCGGCTTCTGCGAACGGCGCAGCATATCCGCCACCTTGGAATCCGCATCCACCAGTCCTTGCTTCACATCCACCATAAAAACGATCACATCCGCCGTATCGATGGCAATCTGCGCCTGCTCCCGCATCTGGGAGAGTATGATGTCCTTACTCTCCGGCTCGATACCGCCCGTATCGATCAGCGTAAAGTTCATATCCAGCCAGGAGACATCCGCATAGATCCGGTCTCGCGTGATCCCCGGCGTATCTTTGACGATAGATATATTATCACCCGCCAATGCATTGAACAACGTGGATTTGCCCACATTCGGCCTTCCCACAATGGCAACTATCGGCTTGGTCTTCTTCTTACTCATATAACACACTCCATTTCATCCAATTTGCCTATAGTAAACGACATTAGAAATTTCGTTTACTATAACACACG
>CAMWLJ010000217.1 GCA_947175055.1 uncultured Lachnospiraceae bacterium
GACAGCTTCATCAGACTCTGCTTAACAGCTTCCACACTACCCTGCACATCCGCTTTCACGATCAGGTTCAATTCCTTCAAGTTACCTTCCTGAATCTGATTAAACAGATCGTCCAGAGACATTCTCTGCTTAGTATCTGCAAGCATCTCTTCTTTATGCTGAGCCATATAGGTCTCCGCATAAGATTTCGCACTTTTGTCATTCTCATGAACAATAAATACTTCACCTGCACTCGGCACATCTGACAGACCAAGAATCTCTACTGGAGTTGAAGGTGTCGCCTCCTTGACTCTTCTGCCCTTATCGTCTATCATGGCTCTCACTTTACCGTGGCTTGCACCTGCCGAAATAAAATCACCTACATGCAGCGTACCCTTCTGTACAAGCACCGTCGCTACCGGTCCGCGACCCTTATCAAGCTCTGCCTCGATCACCAGACCCCTGGCATTTCTGTTCGGGTTCGCCTTCAATTCCATGATTTCTGCCGTTAAAAGAATCGTCTCCAACAGATCTTCCAAACCTTCTCCTGACTTGGCCGATACCGGTACGAACTCTGTGGATCCGCCCCAATCTACAGGAATCAATTCATATTCTGTCATTTCCTGCTTCACGCGATCGATATTGGCATTGGGCTTATCAATCTTGTTCACTGCAACGATGATCTCGATGCCTGCTGCTTTGGCATGGTTGATCGCTTCGACCGTCTGCGGCATAACACCATCGTCCGCAGCAACTACCAGCACTGCGATATCCGTGGAATTGGCACCTCGCATACGCATCGCCGTAAACGCCTCATGTCCCGGCGTATCCAGGAACGTAATG
This sequence comes from uncultured Lachnospiraceae bacterium, assembly GCA_947175055.1. GTDB lineage: Bacteria > Bacillota > Clostridia > Lachnospirales > Lachnospiraceae > UBA3282. Next base: position 823 of record CAMWLJ010000217.1, read on the forward strand.
CTCTGTCCATTGACTGTGACCGTATAAGCACCGATCGCCTGTGTGATACCGCCTGCTTCCTTATCCGTCACGTTAGTCTTACGAATAGCATCAAGCAGAGAAGTTTTACCGTGATCTACGTGTCCCATGACACAGATAACAGGTGCTCTGCTTATCATAGCACTTTCATCTTCTTCGTCTTCCTTCAGTAACTCCTCAATAACGTCTACCTTAACTTCCTTCTCACAGATGATCTCGTATTCAATCGCGATACTTTCGGCATCTTCATAGCTTATTTCGGAGTTCAGTGTCACGATCTGTCCCTGCAGGAAGAGTTTCTTAATGATCACAGACGGCTGGATCTTCATCTTATCCGCCAACTCTTTGATCGTCAGAGACTCCGGAACCGTGATGACCTTGATCTGCTCCTCCGCCTTCTCTTCTGCCTTCTTCTCCGGCTTGATAAAGCGGCCTGCTTTATTGCGGTTCTTTACTGCCGCATCATCCTCTTCATAGATCAAATCCTTTTTGGAACGTTTATCTCTGTCCTGATTAACCCTGCGCTTTTCTTCTTCCCTGTGCTTTTCCACGTCCTTGCCAGGCGTCTCGGGCACAAAACTCTTCTGATTGTTATTTTTCTTAAATCGATTGTCCTGTCCGCCATTGCTTCTCTGAGAGCGGTCAAAATTACCGCCGCCCCGGTTAGGGCCTGCACCAGGGCCGCCGCTCCTGCGATCACCCTGATTGTTGTTATAAGGCGGACGCCCCTGTCCTTCAGGTCTGCGATTTTCTCCTGCACTTCTCGTTCTCCCCTGTTCCTGCGGCGCTCTGGCGGTCTGTTGTGCTGCTTTGGCCTTCTCCCGCTCACGCTCCCGTTCTCTTTCCAGTTCCCGTTCCCGTTCACGCTCGCGCTCCAATTCTCTTTCACGCTTCTCCTGCTGCCGCTGCTCCATTCTGCGTTCCTGCTGCTGTCTCTGGCGCACCTCATATGGCTCAGCGGTAACGGGAATCGGTTTCTGAGTCGGTCTTATGATCTTATGCGGCACATTCTGGGTCTGAACAGGTCTTGCCCCGTTGCTATTCTGCCTTCTGTCCCTATTGTCATTATTGTTTCTTCGTCCGGCATTGCTGCCACCCTGTGCAGACCTCTGTCCCTGGCCTTGCCCCTGCATCTTGGAGTGCTGCGGATTGCTCACGAAGATGATCTTTTTCTTCTTAGGCGCCTCGCCCCTGCCGTTGTCACCCTTTCTGCCGTCAGGATTCTGTTTGCCCGGTGCCTTACCATCCCCTCTTGACTGGGCTGCGCTCGTCTCTGTTCTTGCCTTTGAAGCTGCCTCCGGCCTGGCTTCAGTCTTCGGCGCCGTCTCTGCTTTTTTCTCCGCTTTCGGTGCTGCGCCGGAAACCGTCTTCTCAGGCTCTGCTGCTTTCACCACAGCCTCCCTGTCTGATACTACCGCTGCCTTTTCCGACTTTACCTCTGCCGCTTTGACCGCATCCTGACTGCCACCACCAAACTGCTTACGCACCAGGGCAACTGCCTCCTCATCGATAGAGCTCTGTGCTGCTTTCACTTCATATCCTTTATCCTGCAAAAAAGCGACCAGTTCTTTACTCTGCCTCTCCAGCTCTTTTGCCAGCTCATGTACCTTCATTTTCGCCATGCTCACTACCTCCAACTATTCCGAATCTACCAAATGCTTCTGTATCGAATCTGCAAATCCTGCATCAGTCACAGCAAGACAGGAACGTTCTTCCTTGCCGATCGCGTGCCCCAGTATATCCTTCTCACTGTAATATCTGTATGGCACCTTATAGAATTCACACATGTTACTATATTTTTTTCTGGTGTTATCCGAAGCATTCTCCGCTATGATAACCAGATATGCTTTTCCGTTCTTAACTGCTTCCTCTGTCGCAAATCCGCCACTGACAACATTTCTGGAGCGAGT
>CAMWLJ010000218.1 GCA_947175055.1 uncultured Lachnospiraceae bacterium
GTAAGCGATAAATAGAGGCACGGGGTGCCATCCCCCAATTTTTGCTCTATAATGAGTGCTAGAAATGCAAGCATTTTACTCTGTTCCATTTGCTAGATTTCTTCAAGATGCAGGCATTTCACCACATTATAGAATGGGAAGTGATTTTATGCGGGCGAAACCCGTTGCAGTTGAAGACCAGCACCGGTTGATTATGGAATGCCGGTCCAGTGGGCTAACAGATTATCAATGGTGCATAGAGCACGACATCAAACCAGGCACATTTTACAACTGGGTAAAGCGTCTCCGCCAGAAAGGGATGGGTCTTCCCGCAAATGGCGTGGATCGAAAACCGGCCAGACAGGAAGTGGTAAGGCTTGGCATTCCTAAGCCGCAGCTCCCTGCCTCTGTGGTCCAGCCAGCTGTTCTCCCGCCATCTGAGAATTATCCAAATGAAGCATCGACAGGATTTCCGACAGTGGATTTATCTCTGGCCGGTGCCATCCTCCGGATACCGCAGCAGACAGATCCGGCTTTCCTGGAGCAGCTGATTCGGATTTTGAGAAATGAGTTATGCTAGGGGACATCACCGCCGCCGACGAGATTTACATTGTCTGCGGCTATACCGATATGCGGCGCGCCATCGATGGGCTTTGCGCTGTCATACAGGACAAACTCCATATGGATCCCCGACGCAGCGCTCTTTACCTGTTCTGCGGGAAAAGATGCGACAGGATCAAAGCGCTTTTATGGGAAGGCGATGGTTTTTTGCTCCTTTACAAACGGATGGAGGCACAGGGCCGTTTTCGCTGGCCGCGTAATCCAGAGGAAGTCCGAACCCTCACATGGCAGCAGTTTGACTGGCTGATGTCCGGGCTTGAGATTGAACAGCCCAAAGCGTTCAGGAAGGCCGAAAATGCAGATGATTTTCCTGCTGACCCGCCATGATTTCCGATCCGGGAAACTTATCCAGAAGATACTTAAATGGCCCCCAATGTGGTGCTTTTCACTTTTCTTTCCACGCATTATGCAGTATAATGGAACCATCTGGAAAAGGAGAAAACACGAATGGCGCGGGCCGCAAAAGACTCCAGGATCATGGAGATGAAGGATACGATCAGCCAACTGAATACCGTTATAAACAGCCAGAATGAGCTGATCAAATCCCTTCAGGGCACCGTAAGGGGATGCAATGAAACGATTGCGAACCTCCAGGAACAGATTGATTATCTTACGAAAAAACTCTTTGGGACTTCAAGTGAAAAATCCAAAGATATTTCTGGGCAGTTAAGCCTGTTCAATGAAGCGGAACAGGAGGCAGCCCCGGAAGAAGAACCGGAGCCGGCTGTCATCAGGGAACACACCCGCAAAGCCAAACGGAAACAATCGGACACATTCAAAGGGGTTCCATCGGAAGATGTAGTCATCCCCCTGTCCGATGACCAGCGGCACTGCCCTGACTGCGGGGCAGAGATGGAAGTCATAGGCAGAGAGTTTGTCCGCCAGGAATTTCACTTCACCCCAGCCAGGGGAAAAGTTGTCAATATTTATGTTGAAACAGCTAAGTGCCCCGTCTGCGCGGAGAATCCCGAGATGGAAGGGGTTACTGGATTCGTAAAACCAGAGGTTCCGGCACCGCTGATCCCCTACAGTTATGCCACGCCGTCTGCCGCGGCATGGGTCATGTACCAGAAGTACTGCAATGCCATGCCGCTATACCGCCAGGAGGCGGACTGGAAACAGCTTGGCGTTCCACTGCTGCGTGCGACCATGGCAAACTGGATCATATACTGCGCAACAAACTATTTTGCGCCACTGTATGATTTTTTTCACAAAGAATTAGTGCTTAGGGGGTTCGCCATGGCGGATGAGACCCGGTGCCAGGTGCTGAAGGAGCCAGGCAGGGAGGCAGAAACGGACTCCTTCATGTGGCTGTTCCGGAGCGGCGAGGACGGGCTGCCGCCGATCATCCTGTTTAAATATACCGAGACACGTGCACGCTTTAACGCTGCGGAATTCCTAAAAGGGTTTCAGGGATATCTGGAGACAGACGGGTATCAGGGATATAATAACCTCCCGGGTGTTAAAAGGTGCTGCTGTTGGGCACATCTGCGCAGATATTTCGTTGATGCAGTTCCTAAAGGGAGGAAAGAGGATCTTAGTGAACCGGCGGTACAAGGTGTGAAGTATTGCGACAGGCTCTTCGACTATGAAAGACGGTCGAAAGAACTGGATCACAGTTATGAACAAAGGAAAGAATGGCGGCTCCAAAAAGAAAAGCCTGTGTTGGACGCATTCTGGGACTGGATCTCAAAACAGAATCCCCGGAAAGGATCTCGTTTTGAGAAGGCGGTGAACTATGCCCTGAACCACAAGGAGGGATTCATGACTTATCTTGAAGACGGAAGATGCAGTTTTTCGAACAACCCGAGCGAGAATTCCATCCGTCCGTTCACGTTAGGCCGTAAGAACTGGTTGTTTTCCAATACCCCGAAGGGTGCCGAAGCCAGCGCCATTGTGTATACGATAGTAGAGATGGCGAAGGCCTATAGCCTGAATGTATATAAATATTTGAAGTATCTTCTGGAACATTTGCCAGAGACGCCAATGTCAATTGCCTGTCTTGACAAACTTGCACCATGGAATCGGGATGTCAAGAAAGCTTGCTCTGGTGCAATGGAGTAAAACGCTTGCAGTCCTGTTAATTATAGCAGGACTGCAAATTTTATTGCTAGACGTAGCGCTATTTATCGCTTAC
>CAMWLJ010000219.1 GCA_947175055.1 uncultured Lachnospiraceae bacterium
ATGATGTCCGATGACGCCAAGGAATTGATGGAGGAGATGCCGGCCAATATCGTGAAAAGGCTGATCGCGAACACCAGCGCGGATACCAGGCAGGCGATCAATCATCTGATGCGCTATCCGGAGGACTCTGCCGGCAGCATCATGACGGTGGAGTATGTGGACTTAAAGGAGCATGATACGGTGGCGCAGGCCATAGAACGGATCCGGAAGGTGGGACTGGACAGCGAGACCATCAATATCTGCTATGTACTGGATCATAAGCGGACCCTTGTGGGGACTGTTGCACTCAGATATCTTCTTTTGAGTGATCCGGAGGCCGTGATCGGAGAGATGATGCACAAAAGTGTGGTGTCCCTGCATACGCTGATGGATCAGGAAGAAGTGGCCAGGATGTTCAAGAAGTATGAGTTTACGGCCATGCCGGTGGTGGATAATGAGGACAGGCTGGTAGGGATCATTACCATGGATGATGTGGTGGATATCTTGGAAGAGGAGACGACGGAGGATATTGAGAAGATGGCAGCGGTGATGCCTTCCGACAAGCCGTATCTGCGTATGTCCGTCTTCGAGGCATATAAGAAAAGGATCCCATGGCTGTTGCTTTTGATGATATCCGCAACTTTTACGGGCAGTATCATCACTTCCTTCGAGAATGCGCTGAGCAGATATGTGGTGTTGACGGCCTTTATTCCCATGTTGATGGATACCGGTGGCAATGCGGGCGGGCAGGCCAGCGCCATCATCATCCGCGGCTTGTCATTGGACGAGATCGCTTTTGCAGATTGGAGCAGGGTGGTGTGGAAGGAGGTCAGAACGGCAGCGCTCTGCGGATTGACGCTGGCAGTCTGCAATTTCGTGAAGCTGCTCATCTTTGACCGGGTGGGCATCTATGTGGCTTTTGTGGTCTGTTTTACCCTTCTGATGGCAGTAATCGTGGCTAAGGTAGTCGGTTCTACCCTGCCTATGTGTGCCAAGAAGATCGGGATGGACCCGGCGGTGATGGCAAGCCCGTTCATCACCACCATCGTGGATGCGATCTCGCTGTTGATCTATTTCAGGGTGGCCACGGTGGTGCTGGGGATTTAAAGATTTATACAGGGATTTCGGTATGGAGATGCAGACGACAGGTAATTGACAAAGATATAAAGCGGCCAGGTCAGTGTTTGGAATGCACGGACCTGGCCAAAATGACAGAAAGTATATTTTATTTTTTGGCAGCGGCTGAGATGGCCGCTCTTTTTCTTAAGGTGGGATCCAGGATCTTCTTACGGATGCGGATCGTCTTAGGGGTTACCTCCAGCAGCTCATCGGTGTCGATAAATTCCAGAGCCTGTTCCAGGCTTAAGACTTTGGGCGGTGTGAGACGAAGCGCTTCGTCTGCACTGGAGGACCGGGTGTTGGTCAGCTGTTTCTTCTTGCAGACGTTCAATTCGATATCTTCGCCGCGTCCGTTCTGTCCGACCACCATTCCGGAATATACTTTGGTACCCGGGCCGATAAAGAGCGTGCCGCGTTCCTGGGCATTAAACAGGCCGTAAGTGATAGCTTCCCCGGCTTCAAAGGCGATCAGGGACCCCTGTTTCCGGTACTGGATATCGCCTTTATAGGGACCATAGCCGTCGAAGATGGTATTCATGATGCCGTTACCCTTGGTGTCGGTCATGAACTCGCCGCGGTAGCCGATCAGGCCGCGGGAGGGGATTGAGAACTCCAGGCGGGTATAGCTGCCGGAAGTCAGGCTCATATTCAGCAGTTCGCCTTTGCGCTGGCTCAGCTTCTCGATGATAGTTCCGGAGAACTCTTCCGGCACATCGATATAGCATAATTCCATGGGTTCCAGTTTCTTGCCGTTTTCATCTGTTTTGTACAGGACTTCCGCTTTGCTGACTGCAAATTCATATCCTTCACGGCGCATATTCTCGATCAGGACAGACAGATGCAGTTCTCCGCGTCCGGATACTTTGAAGGCTTCCGTGGTGTCTGTCTCTTCCACGCGGAGCGAAACATCGGTGTTCAATTCCCTAAACAGCCTGTCGCGGATATGACGGCTGGTGACATATTTCCCTTCCTGTCCGGCAAGGGGGGAATCGTTGACGATAAAGTGCATGGCGATGGTCGGCTCGGAGATCTTCTGGAAGGGAATCGGAGTCGGATCCTCGGGGGAACAGAGGGTATCGCCGATGTGGATATCCGCGATGCCGGAGATGGCGACGATGGACCCGATGCCTGCTTCTTTCACATCGATTTTATTTAAACCGTCATATTCGTACAATTTACTGATCTTGACTTTCCGCATCGTATCCGGATCATGATGATTGACGATGACTACTTCCTGATTGACTTTCACACTGCCGTTGTCCACTTTGCCGACACCGATGCGTCCGACATATTCGTTGTAGTCGATGGTGCTGACAAGCAGCTGCGTGCCGGCATCCGGATCTCCGGCGGGGGCCGGAATGTGTGTCAGGATCGTGTCAAAGAGAGGTGTCATGTCACGGCCTTCTGTATCAGGATCCGTGCTGGCAGTTCCTGTTTTGGCAGATGCATAGACGAAGGGACAGTCCAGCTGCTCATCGTTGGCATCCAGATCCATGAACAGCTCCAGTACCTCGTCAACGACCTGGGTTGGCCTGGCTTCCGGCCGGTCGCACTTGTTGATACATACGATGACGGACAGTTCCAGTTCCAGAGCCTTCCGCAGTACGAACTTGGTCTGCGGCATGGGTCCCTCGAA
>CAMWLJ010000220.1 GCA_947175055.1 uncultured Lachnospiraceae bacterium
CTTTCGATACGGTGCCCAGCGCGACACCGGCTTCTTTTGCCACATCTTTCATTGTCGGGGCAGAACTTGATTTTTCCATCATAACAGACTAGACCTTTCTGTAAAACTGTCGGGGACGGTGAAGATTTCATGAAACAGTGAAATGACATAGGTGTCCCGCATGAACCGAATACCGGTCTGCTCTTATGACCAGCTGATAGTAATATGAAAATCAAAAGGTTTCCGGTGTTTTTCGGTATTCTTCCGGCAGTATTTTTGTTTTTTCATTATAATATAATGCTCGATGATTGTAAATACATGTAAGGACAGGATAAAATCAGTTATTGTGAAACGTTTCGTGAAAAGCATATGTGCATTTTCGCCAAAAATAATAGTTTGAATTTGTATAAATGTACAGAAAGTATAAGGATGACAAGAAAAACAAAGAATTTATATTGATTTTATCTTTCTAAAGTGTTATTTTAGAAACAACAAATGATATAACGTTTCATGAAACGATGCAAACAAGGAAACAGAGAAAGAAAACAATGTAAAAATCGTCCAAAGAGAGGAGAACGAAATGAGTAAGAACAAGTCAATGGCCGCGGCGGCGGTGATGACACAGAGACCCTTGAAGAAGCGGATCATGGATAACTGGCAGTTGTATGCCATGCTGGCGGTTCCGGTCCTTTTGACCATTGTGTATAAGTACATACCCATGTATGGTATCCAGATCGCTTTTCGGGACTACAAGGCGAGCAAAGGATTTACGGGGAGTGAATGGGTAGGATTTGAATGGTTCCTGCGTTTTTTCAGTGCACCGACTTTCTGGCGCATGATCAAGAATACGGTACTGCTGAGCCTGTTCAGCCTGTTGTGGAGTTTTCCGATCCCCATCATTCTGGCACTGTTGTTAAACCAGATGCGGTTTCACCGCTTTAAACGGGTCACACAGACGGTACTGTATGCACCGCACTTTATATCGACCATGGTCATCTGCGGTATGATCCGTATTTTTCTTAGTCCTTCAGGCGGGCTGATCAATCTTATCGCAGGTACTTCCATCGATTTCCTCACGGAGTCGGCAGCTTTTCGGACCATCTATATTGCGTCCGGAATCTGGCAGGATGCAGGCTGGGGTATTATTATCTACATGGCTACGCTGGCGAATATAGATACTTCGCTCTATGAAGCGGCCAAGGTGGACGGTGCATCTTTGTTCCAGCGGATTCGTCATATCGATATTCCGGGGCTGACCTCTATCATGGTGCTGAACCTGATCATGAGCGCCGGCAGCCTGATGAATGTGGGATTCGAGAAGGTCTGGCTTCTGCAGACAGATCTGAACAAAGCCACCAGCGACGTAATCTCGGTTTACGTATATCAACAAGGTATCGAAAATGCCAAGTACAGTTATTCCACGGCAGTGGGGCTTTTTAACACGGTGATCAATATTATCCTGTTGATCCTGGTCAACAAGATGGCCGGCAGGATATCCGACGAAACAAGCTTTATATAGGAGGGGCGGTATGAGAGCAATGAGTGTCAAGTCAAAGAGTGGGAAACTGTCAGGGTTTTCCGAGAGAACAAGTGATATCATCCTGGTGGTGATCTGTACGGTTGTTTTGTTTCTGGTAGCGTATCCGTTGTACTATGTCCTGATCGCATCAGTATCGGATCCTTACGATGTGTATGCGGGTAAGACTTTCCTGCTGCCCAGCCAGTTTACCCTGGAGGGCTATCAGGCGGTGTTTGCGGAACCGCAGATTCTGACTGGGTTGTTCAACAGTTTCAAATATACGATCATCGGTACAGTGTTTTCGGTCGTAGTGCTGTATCTGACGGCCTATCCCCTGAGCGTCAAGGGGCTGCCGGGCCGGAAATTTTTAAGTATTTTCTTTATCATTACCATGTATTTCGGCGGTGGGATGGTACCGACCTATCTGATCGTCAAGCATACCGGGTTGATCAATAACATGTGGGCATTGTTCCTGCCCGGCGGCGTCGCGGTGGGCAACATGATCATCGTGCGCAATTTCTTTGAAAACAGCATCCCGAAAGAGATGACGGAGGCCGCACAGATTGACGGCGCTTCCAAATGGAAGACTTTTATCCAGATCGTAGTGCCTTTAAGCCGCTCCATCATGGCGGTAATGGTAGTGTTCAGTATGGTGGCCTATTGGAACGACTGGTTTACCTCCTTGATCTATCTGCCGTCCCCGGAAAGGGCACCCCTGCCGCTTGTGCTGCGTAACATCCTGATCAAGAGTTCTGCCAGCGCCAGCCAGGCCAGCACGATCTCGGGCGGATTCGCAGAGCTGAATAAGATGACGGAGATGATCAAATTCTCATCCATTATCATTGCGGCGCTGCCGATGCTTGTCATCTATCCGTTTGTACAGAAGTATTTTGAAAAGGGCTTTATGGCCGGTGCCGTAAAAGGTTGATTTGAACAGAAAGGCGGTTTATGTTATGATAAAATCCAAAGAATTAAGCAGATGCTTGTTAAAGACTGGATGCGCAGGTGCAGAGGCAGTGCGTGGCAGAAGAAGAGGAAGTAGAACAGGAAATTCGGCCGGAAAGCCGGTCGCTATGGCGCTTATCATGGGAATTTCGCTGTCGGTCACGGCGTGCGGCGGTAAGGAGTTCGGCGATCATGAGAAAGGGGTAGCGAATCCTGATACGACCCAGACTTCGTTTGCGA
>CAMWLJ010000221.1 GCA_947175055.1 uncultured Lachnospiraceae bacterium
GCCTGCGACTTCGCCAACCCTTTTCTGGACGTGAGTATCAAGGCAACTTTCACCGGGCCTGATAGACAGAATATCGTCCGCGAAGCCTATTGGGATGGCGGACGCACCTACAAGGTCGCTTTTGCCCCCACTGTGCCGGGCACATGGCACTGGTGCATCGAAGCCCCGGAGGAAACCGGCTTAAACGGTATCACCGGCCAGTTATGCTGCACGCCCTATTCCGGCCATCTGGCCATCTACCGCCACGGTTTCCTGAAGACCGATTCCACCGGCACCCATCTCACCTACCAGGACGGGACGCCTTTCTTCTGGCTGGGCGATACCCACTGGGCCTTCGCCTACGGTGAGCGCTGGGAGCAGTCCAACCACCCGCAGATGCAGAGCATGTTCCGCGGCATGGCTGACCGCCGCGTCGAGCAAGGCTTCACCGTTTACCAGACTAACCTGCGGGCCGACTTCACCGCAGACGGCACGCCGTCCCCCTATTGGGCCAAAGGGCAGGAAGGCATACTGCCTAACGTGGAATTCTATCAGAAGGAGCTGGACCGGCGCATGTACTATCTGGCAGACTGCGGGCTTGTGAATGCGCTTGGCTTTGCCTGGTTCATGTCCATTCTCGACAGGATTCCTCTCTGGAAGAATCTGGCCCGCTATATCATCGCCCGCTACGGTGCGCTCCCTGTCGTGTGGACGCTGGCCGGAGAAGTGGCAGGCTATGCCCCCGAACCCATGCGTTCTCGTTTTATCGATGACTGGCGGCAGGTTGCCCTGTATGTGGAAGAATTGGACGGCTATCACACCCTCCAGACCGCTCACTATGATAACCACCGGCCTTTTTCCGATTATTATTATGAGGAAGACTGGTATGATTTTACCTTGAATCAAGCCGGACACGGAGACTTTCCCGTGAATGTCAAATATTTTCATGACTACCGCCGCACCCATCCGGATAAGCCTTTCGTGGAAGGGGAAAGTCTCTACGAGTTCTGCTCCACACTAGAAGAGAACGGCTCCCGGCTCTGTACCGCCGATATGGTCCGCCGGGTGGCCTACACCGCCATCCAGTCCGGCGCCTGCGGTTACACCTACGGCGCGCAGGGTATCTGGGATAATGTCTGGGAAAAGCCGGAAACACCCGATCCCTTTAACACCTTCAACCGCTTCGGCATTCCCTGGTATGAGGCTGTGGACGGCATCGGCGCCGTACAGATGGGCTATATGAGGCGGTTCTACGAGGAAGAGCATTTTGAGACCCTGAAACCCATTGCGGTCTCTTCCGTCTCTCCCTTCGGTATTTCTACGGATATTGATATGTTCAGTCCGCTGGCCACTGCAGATATTGACCGGAAACACATTCTGATTTATTATAATGAACATACACGCGGCGGCTGCCGGATCGAAGTTCCTCACAACGAGACCTTCCATGCATCCTGGTTCAATCCACGGACCGGCGAAAGATCATCACTCGACACACCCCTTACGCCCACTGACGGCAGCCTTGACTGCCCCGGCAGGACCGGCGGCGGAGACTGGATGCTGGTGCTGCAGGCCTGATGCGGACGCTGTGTACCGGCTTAACCAACCGAAATTGGATCGGGCTGTATCGCATGAGAAAAGTATCAAGAGGCTCTAAGGCTTCAAAGACAAAAGGAGATTTCATATGGCAGGCATATCCATGAGAGAACTGGCCGATCTGCTGGGCGTGAGTACAGCTTCCGTATCTGTCGCTCTGCGGGGCAAATCCGGTATTTCAGAAGAGACCAGACATCGCATTCTGGAAGAAGCCCACAGACAGGGCTATGATATGGGACGGCTCAGTGCGCCGGATTCAAAGGGCCTGGTCGAAATCCTGGATCTCACCTACCGGGGGCACGGTGCGCCCCCGGAGGACTCCTTATATTACAATCAATTCCTGGAAGCCGTCTCGAAAGAACTTACCGGACAGGGTTATCAGCTGAGCGGGCCTTTTGCCCCCTCAGATCCGGGCTTTCTCTCCCGGCCGCCGGCAGACGGTGTCATTCTGTTGGGCGCTGCCGCCACTGCTGACCAGATCAGGCAGCTTCAGACACCGTCCATTCCTTTCGTGGTCACCGGCATCTCCTCGGATGCTCTTGCAGCCGATACGGTTTCCCACGACAACCATGCCGGTATCCGGTCAGCGCTTCTTTATCTGCAGAGAATGGGACATACCCACATCGGTTATCTGCGTTCTCTGTGCATGGCACCCGGGGAAGACAGACAGCAGGCCTGGCAGTACGAAATGCACCGCCTGCAGCTGACTCCCGGAGAGATTCTGGATATCAGCAGCGAACCGGACAATACCAGACCGGAGATCCTGTTGGGCCGTCTGCACGACTGGCTGGAACACCGCCTTCCCAAAGCCAGCGCATTCCTGTGCGATAACGACTCCCTGGCCGCCGCTTTTATGCGTGCCCTGCGGGACAAAGGCCTGATACCCGGCCGCGATATTTCCGTGGTCGGTTTCGATGACATGCCTTTTGCCGCTTTTCTGGAGCCGCCTCTTACTACCGTGCACACTTATGAGCCGGAGCTTGGCATCGCGGCCGCCGATCTGCTGCTGCGCTGTATGGAACGGCCGGGACACTCTCACTGGCACATCAAAGTGGGGACTACTTTCGTTGAACGGGCAAGCGTCTGTAAAAATGAAGATTCCCATTAA
>CAMWLJ010000222.1 GCA_947175055.1 uncultured Lachnospiraceae bacterium
ATAAGTTGCTCATCAGAGAATTTATTCATCCTTCTCTTTCCTGATCAATGCCTGATAAATCATCGTAGCAAAACTTGATGCCAGCAGAATTTCCACAACATTATTGATGTATTTGTTCAGGTCAATACCCATCACATTGAAAATAATGTGGATCAAAATCACGACAAACAGTACGATCGCCACCGCGGCAGCTCCTTTTAAAAAATGCTTCATAACTTTCTGTTTCCTTTCTGGATAAATTTATTTTCTGTCAAACAGTATAGCAGGGAAAACGGCAGTTCTTCCAAAACAGTCATAAAACGCCGCCATTCTTGCATAAGTGCATTTTTTCCTTTCCTGAATACGCACTTATTCTTCATTTTCGCCGAACGAGACTTGCTGTAAAGAATGATATAAAGTATAATTAGGCTTGCAAATATCAAAAGAAGGAATCTACCTAAATGTTATTGTCTTTTTTTCAGCTTTCCCTTGCTGTTCGCAATGTATGGCCCGGGCGTATGGGCCTCAAAGCCTTTATCGTTCTTTATCTGTCGCTGCTGCTTGCCGGAATGCCCATAAAGCTCCTGTCCTGTATACCCTACGGCCTGTTCGGTATTCCGGCGGTCATTTGCATTTGCGGGCTGGTTTTCTGCCGGGATACCGCCGCCCAAAATGTCTGTATGGGTATGATCGGGTTTGTGCTTGCGCTCGTGACGGATAACCTGGTGTCAGGCTTTCTGCATATGCTGATTCCCACATCTTTCATCGAGCAGCCGTATGTTTCTTCCATTGTCCATATGATTCATATTCTGCTGTTTTACTGGGCGACGCTGTTTTGCGGCAGTCTGCTCAGGAAACTGCTGCTTTCAGGAAAAAGCGTTTTGCGCCTTCAACAGACCTGGTATCTGATCGACGCCGGATTGCTGCTCCTTATCACCATCTATCTGTTCGACGATCTGATCCCGGGGCAAAACGGCTCCGTCGGCAAAATGATATACAATAATGTCCTGCATATTTCAGGGTATCTATTCGTTATGCTCTTTCTGCTTCTGGCCATGCACTGCTCCTATCTGGAAAAAATGCAGACAGAGACGAAGCAGAAAGCCATGCAGGACTTACAGGATTACACACACAATCTGGAAGCCATGTATAACGGTCTGCGCTCCTTTAAGCACGACTATATCAATATTTTACTCTCCATGTCCGGCTATATTGCAAACCGTGACATAGACGAACTTGCGCAATATTTTGAAACAAAGATCTTCCCCACAAAGAATCTGATCGACCAGGGAGATTACAAGCTGAATCAACTCGGTAACATTGATGTATTGGAGATCAAAAGCCTGCTCTCCGCAAAAATGATCTACGCCCATGAGTCAGGGATCGACGTCACGATCGACATTCCCTGCAGGGTAGACAGCTTTCCGATGAACACCGTAGACCTCGCCCGCATACTGGGAATTTTTCTGGACAATGCGATCGAGGCCGCGCCTTTGGCAGAACAGCCGCAGGCCGGCTTAAATATCATTCGGCACGAGGCCGGCGTATCCATCACCATCTCCAACAGCTTTCAGGATCAGGGCGCAGTATTACATAAATTAAAGCAAAAAGGTTTTACCACAAAGACCGGACATCAGGGAATCGGACTTTCCAATGCCCGGAAGATCATCAGTTCCTATGACAACGCGCTGCTGGAAACATCTATGCTAAACGGCCGTTTCACGCAGCATCTGGAACTTACTGACAGAAAGGAATGACATCATATGCTGGATATTTTTGTATGTGAGGACAATGACGTGCAGCGGCAGACTATCGTACAGACCATTCAAAATACCGTTCTGATAGAAGAACTGGATATGCAGCTTGTCCTGAATACAGGCGATCCTTATGTACTGCTGGAAAAGATCAGGAACAGCCAGAACACGGGCATCTATTTCCTTGATATCGACCTGGGCAGCGACATAAACGGCATGAAGCTGGCACAGCTGATCAGGTTATATGATCCCCGTGGTTTCATCGTCTTCATAACCGCACATTCCGAACTAAGCTACATGACTTTCCAGTACCAGGTGGAAGCAATGGACTTTGTACTGAAAGACACCCCTGCCGAAGCGAAAGTAAAGATCAGGCAATGCCTGCTTAATGCAATGGAACGCTATGCCCTGCAGACTGGCAGAACACACAAAGTCTATACGATCGAAACCGGCGGCCGAAAGATCAGCATAGATTATGATGATATTTTATTCTTTGAGACTTCCAGCAATATCCATAAAGTCATTCTTCATGCGAAGGATCGGCAAATTGAATTTTTCAGCACCATAAAAGATCTGATCAAAGCGTTTGGCGATGATTTTGTGCGCTGCCACCGGTCCTTTCTGGTCAACAAAAAGAACATAAAAGAAGTAGACACCAAAAACCGGATCATCCATTTTATCAACGGAGAAACCTGCCTGATGTCCACACGCATGATGAAAGAACTCTAGAGTAAACTGGTCAATAAATCACTTTTTTTCTTCTTTCTTCTTTAGTACAATGAGTAAAAATACTTTATATAAAAATATAGGAAAGATTGCAGAGCCAAATTTCAAATTTGGCTTACAGCCTTTGCAAAAACTGAATCAGCATGGAGGAGAAAATGAAGAAAAAATTCCTGGTAACATCATTGGTTTCCGTTATGGCGCTTGC
>CAMWLJ010000223.1 GCA_947175055.1 uncultured Lachnospiraceae bacterium
ATTATGTAACCATGAATCAGGAAGCACGACAGCAGTTCTGCCATTGCTGCTCAGATGATGAACAATTGCAGACACTGAGCACTACATATCGTATGTATAAATATAGTAAATGGTATAAAGAACTGCAGGCCCAGCTGCCACAGACCACGATCATTACCTATCCGTTGACAGACAGAGTGGTGCGCGATAAAAAGAAAGATGAACATTACATGATCACCCTCTCATAGCGCCTCTGATTCAGGCGATCCGTCAAAGAGCGTTCTGCAACCTTAAAGGGTTTGGATACGCTCTTTTTTATTACTAAGATTTTATTAAAAAATTGGGAAAGCATAGATTTTTAAAGTGTTTCATAGTAAACTGTAACTATATGCCATGCGGCCCACCCGAAAGTAGACCGCATATGATGGGAATTTAGTATAGAAAAGAAATAACTGGCAATCAGAACCGCGCACATGCTGCGCTGTTCGTGCAGCATGGAGGTAATTATGAAGCAAACACCAAACAGAAAACACAAAGGCAGCGCACCGCACAAAAAGCAGAGTCAATTTCCGATAAACATACACATGATCTTTCTGGCTGTCATCGTACTGATCGCCGGATTTTCCGCTTACAGATTGTATAAGTGGAATAAGGGAGTACCTTCCGATTATGATCCGAACTATCAGACTACTGATTTTGACACGGAAGCGATGGATAACATCATCCCTCTGGCTCCGGACAAGCTGGAAGGACGCGAGGACGACGGGGTCACGGAGATCCTCTGTCTCGGCAACGATCCCTTTTCCCTGAACCGCGGCGATACCGGGCTTTCGGAACAGATCGCGGCAAAGACGGGTGCTACCGTCCATAACGGCGCCTTCACCGGCACTACCATAGCAGCCCAGCTCGAAGAATACAATGACGGGTATATCATGGATGCCTTTTCCTTTTCCTATGTGGCAGAAAGTCTGGCATCAGGCAATTTCGATCTGATGACCACAGCCGCAACTTACAGTTATGACGAATCCTTTGCCGAAAACACGGCCATGCTGGCAGCCTTGGATATGAACGCCATCGATCTGATCTGTATCATGTATGACGGCATTGATTATATCAACAAAAGACCTTGTGAGGATCCCAACGATGATGACTCGATCGTCACATACACCGGTGCCCTGAGAGCCGGCATCACCACGATCCAGCAGGCATATCCTCACATCCGCATCGTGGTCATGTCCCACACCTTCTGCCACAACATTAACGAGGAAGGTAACTTCGAGAACGGAGACCGGGTCGATCTGGGCAACGGCACATTGAGTCACTATTTACAGAAAGAACTGGATACCGCCAGCGACTGCGGCGTATCATTTATCGATAATTTCTACGGTTCCATCAACGAAGATAATTATCTGGACTATATGACGGATTACATTCACTTCAATGATGCCGGCCGTGCACTGCTGGCGGACAGATTCGTGCAGTGCATCTTCCCGGATCTGAAGGAGGCCGAGTAGCGGGCATCTGCCTGCACTCGGCCTCATCGTCTTATCCGTCACATCAGTATTCCACCGAAAACAACTCCTCAAAATCAAACCGTTCGATCACATCGCGCATCTTCGCAAGCTCCACTGCCATCTGCGCACTGTCCTCCACCTCACACTCACCGTTCGCAAAGCACTCGGTCATGTAATAGTTGATATCGCTGTGATAATGGATCTCATCGGCATAATTGTTCAGATCCGTCACGATCCATTCCTGATTCGGAAAGAAAAACACCCTCACATTGTCATAGGAAAGCAGCCTGTCAACAATATATTGATGCTCCGCCAGCGTCGCTTCCAGATGATTCTCCCGCATGACGTCATTCCAGAACAGGATGCTGCCGGGCGGAAAGAAAACATAGAAGACCGTATCCGGATTCTGTTCAATAAACGGACAGATATTCACGTCAAGATTCCTCCCGGTGCTTTCAAGATAGGCGTCAGCAGGCGTCTCATCTTCCACCGCTTCCGGCTGTTCGTAATTGTGCATCACCCACTGGATATTATAGTACTCATCAGTCCACCAGCTCTGATAGACCGTGGCCAGATCCGTCTTATCCGGATCAGCGATCGGCCTTAAGATATAATTCAGCAGCACGTCCTTATTAAACAGATACTGCACATCGTTGATCAGATTATCGTCATACAAGTAATATGGAACCGGATATTTGGTCTCCTCCACACCGCCCGTATAAGCTGTCACGTCAATACCCAGAAACACCTTGTTCACCTGATTCCCGCTCTCGAAAATAAGCTGCATGATATTCGACTGGTCTTTTGGAAAAGCACCGCTGTAATTCAGCTTGATCGTATTTAGATCCATAAGCTCCGAAAACCAGTTCGTATTGAAATTGACTGTCATGGAGGATCCCAGTATCACACTGTCATATTCCATATGCTTCGCCATCCCCGGATTCTGGCTGAGCTGATTGTCTACCAGATAGGGGAAATTCTCAAGCGGTGCATGGTACTGGAAAAAGGGATCCACGTAGACGACCAGCGCCGCCACGGAAACAAAAAATATACAGATGACGGACAAGATGGACCAGATCCATTTCTTATGTCTATTCATTACCTCACCTCTGTCCTTTACTATGAAAGTCTTCGACTTTCACAGCATGGATGGCCATGCGGCCCGCCCGA
>CAMWLJ010000224.1 GCA_947175055.1 uncultured Lachnospiraceae bacterium
CTTCCAGATCTCATCCACATACTCTTTGATGGTTCTGTCGGATGTGAACTTGCCTGCGCAGGCCACGTTGAGAATCGCACTTTTCGCCCAAGCGCTCTCGTTTCTGTAGGCTGCCTCCACCTTCCGCTGTGCTTCCGCATAAGCCTTGAAGTCCTTCAGGATGAAATACATATCCGCC
Source organism: uncultured Lachnospiraceae bacterium (assembly GCA_947175055.1). Lineage (GTDB taxonomy): Bacteria > Bacillota > Clostridia > Lachnospirales > Lachnospiraceae > UBA3282. Next base: position 179 of record CAMWLJ010000224.1, read on the forward strand.
TTGCTCGTGCTCAAAGTATTCAACAGCGAGTTGTAGAGCGTTCTGAACAGCTCCGGATCATGCGGTGAGTAAGTGCCGTTGATCAGCTGCATCAGCACTCTGCGCACATCGGGATCGTTGTTGAAGATCTCATTCGGATCGTAGCCGCCATAATTCTCATAGCGAATGACTTCATCGGAACTCAGACCGAAGATAAAGGCATTCTCCTCACCCACTTCTTCCACGATCTCCACATTTGCGCCGTCCATCGTGCCCAGCGTGATCGCGCCGTTCAGCATGAACTTCATATTACCCGTGCCGGATGCTTCTTTACTTGCCGTAGAGATCTGCTCCGAGACATCCGCCGCAGCAAAGATGATCTCAGCGTTAGATACACGGTAATTCTCGATAAACACTACCTTGATCTTTCCATTGATAGCAGGATCGTTGTTCACCACGTCAGCCACGGCGTTGATCAGCTTGATCGTCAGCTTGGCATTCCGATAGCCTGCCGCTGCCTTGGCGCCGAAGATAAAGGTTCGCGGATAGAATTCCATATCCGGATGATCCTTCAGCTCATTGTAGAGATACATCACATGCAGGATATTCAACAGCTGACGTTTGTACTCATGCAGTCTCTTTACCTGTACGTCGAAAATGGAGCGGGGATTCACTTCGATCCCGTTGTGCTCTCTGATATATTTAGCCAGACGAACCTTGTTCTGATACTTGATATTCATGAACTCCTGCTGTGCCTTCTCATCGTCCGCATAAATTTTCAATCTGCCTATCTGCGGCAGATCCGTGATCCAGTCATTGCCTACATGTGCCGTCACCCAGTCAGCCAGCAGCGGGTTCGCATGCAATAAGAAACGTCTCTGCGTAATGCCGTTGGTCTTGTTGTTGAACTTCTCCGGCATCATCTCGTAGAAATCCTTCAGTTCCTGGTGTTTCAGGATCTCCGTATGCAGTCTTGCCACACCGTTGACGGAATAACCTGCAGCGATGGCCAGATGAGCCATCTTTACCTGCCCGTCATAAACGATCGCCATCTTGCGGATCTTCTCCTGGTTGCCCGGATACTTGCGCTCGATCTCGATGATGAATCTGCGGTTGATCTCCTCCACAATCTGATAGATACGGGGCAGTAATCTTGAGAAAAGTTCGATCGGCCATTTCTCCAACGCCTCCGACATGATCGTGTGATTGGTGTAGGCACAGGTCTTGGTTGTCACTGCCCACGCCTCTTCCCAGGTCAGATAATGTTCATCCATCAGAATACGCATTAATTCCGCGATCGCTACCGTCGGATGGGTATCGTTAAGCTGGAAGGTTACCTTCTCATGGAACTTCCTGATGTCATCGTGCTTACGCATATATTTCGCGACCGCCGCCTGCACGGATGCGGAGATGAAGAAATATTGCTGTTTCAGACGCAGCTCCTTACCGGCATAATGGTTATCGTTAGGATACAGCACCTCCACGATATTCCTTGCCAGATTCTCCTGCTCCACCGCCTTCTGATAATCGCCCTTGTCAAAGGAATCCAGCTGGAAGCAGTTCACCGGCTCTGCATCCCAGATGCGCAGTGTATTGACAATACCGTTACCATAACCGACGATGGGAAGATCGTAAGGAACGGCACGTACTGCCTGATAGCCTTCTTGCTTAAAATTCTGTCTGCCGTTCTCATCCATGTATACATTCACATAACCGCCGAACCGGATCTCTTTGGCATATTCCGGTCTGCGCAGCTCAAAAGGATTGCCGTCCTGCAGCCAGTTATCGGGCACTTCAATCTGAAATCCGTCTCTGATCTCCTGCTTGAACATACCGTAGCGGTAACGGATACCGCAGCCGTAGGCAGCGTATCCAAGGGTTGCCAGGGAATCCAGGAAACAAGCTGCCAGACGTCCCAGGCCGCCGTTACCAAGCGCCGGATCCGGCTCCTGATCCTCGATCACATTCAGATCCAGTCCCAGCTCTTCCAACGCTTCCTGCACTTCCTTATATGCCTGCAGATTGATGATGTTATTGCCCAGAGCACGACCCATCAGGAATTCCATGGACAGATAATAGACCATCTTCGGATCCTGTTTCTCATACTCCTTCTGGCTCTTCATCCAGTGATCCACGACTGCATCCTTGATCGCGTAGGATACCGCCTGGAAGATCTGCTGGTCTGTAGCCTCCTCAAGACTCTTCCTGTAAAGCGTCTTCACATTATACAGGACACTTCTCTTGAAAAGTTCCGTATCAAAAGTTGGTGTTGCAGTTTTCTTTGCCATTATGCGCCTCCTCATCTGCTGTTATTGTTGTAGATCAATCTCTTTAAACTACATTCTTTTCTATTATATATCGTATTTGTGCTTTTGACCATAAGCAATGTGCTTAAAATTACCACTATTTCTCAATACATG
>CAMWLJ010000225.1 GCA_947175055.1 uncultured Lachnospiraceae bacterium
TCGTGAATGTAGGATTGATGGTCAGCCTTGAATTAAATACATAGAGAAGGCTGAGATGTAATTTGACACTGCTTCCATTCCTTGCTATATTAATATAATAGCAAATGGCGCTTCAAAAGTTGAATAAATAGTAAAGGAGATGATGGATCCGTATGGATGATGGTGTCGCGAGTAGTAGCAGTTTTGTATGGTTTATTATTTTGTTATTATTGGAGATGCTGTTTTACAGTTTTGACTCTGCGTTTCAGTATAGGAAAGAGGCAGAGCATGGTGATGAGGAGAAGGATGAAACAGGAGGGCCCGATAGAAAGCAGGTAAGGCTGGATTATCTGACGAGCCACATGAATCAGTATACCAGCGCGATCCAGCTGGGGATCGTGACGGTCAATATTTTGTTCGGCGCCCTGTATCTGTATCAGTTAAACAGCTACTTTTCATATCTGGTATACCGGGCGGCGGTCAACAGTATCGGTACTCTGTTTGGCTGGCATATCAAGCTGTTTGCGGTCATCACGGCAGTGCTTGTCACGTTTGTTCTGCTATACATAATCGTAACCTTCGGCGTATCGATTCCAAGAAAGGTTACATCGCGTAATCCGGAGAGATGGTTCAGGCTGTTTATTACGCCTGTCTATTATTATGTTCGGATCACGGCACCGCTCACGGCGCTCATATCTGTGACTGCAGGCGGGATCTTACGTATTTTCGGTATCAAAGGAGCCGGCAGGCGGACAGATGTGACGGAGGAAAAGATTCTCTCCATGGTCAATGTCGGACATGAGCAGGGGATATTGGAAGCCAATGAGGCGGAGATGATCAATAATATTTTTGAGTATGGGGATAAAGAGGCGAAAGATATTATGGTCAACCGCAATAATATGGTCGGTATAGAATCCACCATGACATTGCAGGAGGCAGCGGCTTTTATCGTGGATGCCCACAACAGCCGCTTTCCGGTGTATGACGGTACGATCGATCATATTATAGGGATTCTGCATTTGAAGGATGTCATGCGTATGCAGATGAACAGTCGGATGAAGAGCAGGCCCATCGGTAAGATCAAGGGACTGCTGCGGGAGCCGAGATTCATCACCGAGAAACGTAAAATTGACGATCTGCTCCGCGTTATGAGATCGGAGAAGATCCAGATGGTCATCGTTGTGGATGAATATGGACAGACAGCCGGTTTGGTGGCACTGGAAGATATTCTGGAAGAAATCGTCGGGAATATCGAAGATGAATACGATGAAGAGGCAAGCTATATTGTCAAGAAGGATATTGACAGCTATGTGATCCAGGGCAAAATGCCTTTGGAGGAATTGGAAGATCAGTTGAAGATCAGCTTCGATGAGGAGCCCTTTGATACGGTCAACGGATTCGTGATCTCCAGATTGGAACATATACCGGAGGAAGGTGAAGACTTTGAGTTTGAATATGAGGGATATGTGTTCAGGATCCTGGAAGTAAAGGACCGCATGATCCAGAGTGTGCTTGCTCATCCGAAGGGCAGAGAGTAGCTGCGAAGTACAATACACTGAAAATGAGGAGGATATATTATGTCAGGACATTCAAAATTTGCAAACATCAAACATAAGAAAGAGAAAAACGATGCTGCCAAGGGGAAGATCTTTACGATCATCGGACGAGAGATCGCGGTGGCTGTCAAGGAAGGCGGACCGGATCCTGCCAACAATTTCAAACTTGCGCAGGTGATTGCCAAGGCCAAGGCCAATAATATGCCCAATGATACGATCGACCGGGGAATCAAGAAGGCAGCCGGAGAAGGCGGAAATGTCAACTATAAATATGTCACTTATGAAGGATATGGTCCCAATGGCATCGCTATTATCGTAGATGCGCTGACCGATAATGCGAACAGAACGGCAGCAAATGTGAGGAGCGCTTTTACGAAAGGGCAGGGGAATGTAGGTACGCCCGGATGTGTTTCCTTTATGTTTGACAAGAAGGGACTGATCATCATCGATAAGGAAGAGTGTGATATGGAGGCTGATGATCTGATGATGACGGCTCTGGATGCGGGAGCGGAGGACTTTTCCGAGGAGGAAGATTGTTATGAGGTCTACACGGATCCGGATCAGTGGAGTGAGGTAGATGCCGCATTGAAAGCGGCCGGAATCACGCCGGTATCTTCGGAAGTGACGATGATTCCCCAGAACTGGGTGGAGCTTACGGATGAGACAGCGATCAAGAATCTGCAGAAGACGTTGGATCTTCTGGAGGATGATGACGATGTGCAGGCCGTGTATCACAACTGGGATGAGTAAGATGTGAATGTGCCGGTATATCAGGCAGGGTGTAAGAGTATAAGATGGAGGGCCAGGATGGAACCGGAACGGATTGCAGGACTGTTCGATCAGGCGGAGAGCAAGACAGCTGAATTTAGGAAAGAAACCTATGCGGAAGCCTTTCAGGATTATCTGGAAGATAATGCGGCGGTGTGGGATATGCTTGGCGGTGCGGGGACAGGCGGCATGTTGCTGCAGGAACAGGAGCAGGCAGGAATCCT